>NZ_JBYSWK010000004.1:0-1786 GCF_058781025.1 Heyndrickxia sp. FW510-T9
CACGGTTTCCTTTATCTCAGTCGAAGACTACTCAGGTGAAATTACACTTCAAATTTCACTCATCCGTACGCCGATGTACAAGGTGCTTACGCTTTTCTTAGGAGGTTTTCCTTTTGGATATTAGCTTTATTGTAACAATATTTATTATTGGCTTTATAGGTTCCTTTATATCAGGAATGTTAGGGATAGGTGGCGCAATTATTAATTTTCCATTGCTATTATATATTCCTGCGCTTTTAGGTGTAGCTCATTTTACATCACACGAGGTATCAGGAATCACTGCTATTCAAGTGTTATTCGCAACCATTGGCGGTGTTTGGACGTATCGCAAAGGAGATTTCTTAAATAAAAAGTTGATTGTCTATATGGGCATAAGTATTTTAATTGGAAGCTTTGTTGGTAGTATTGGTTCTAATCATATGCCGGAAAGCGGAATTAATTTAATTTATGGAATTCTAGCGGTGATCGCAGTAGTCATGATGTTTATTCCGAAAAAAGGTATTGATGACATTCCATTCAATCAAGTGAATTTCAATGGATGGCTTGCTGCAATTCTTGCATTGATTGTAGGAATAGGCGCCGGGATTGTAGGAGCAGGTGGTTCTTTCATGCTAGTGCCAATTATGTTAACGGTATTAAAAATACCAACGAGAATGACAATCGCTTCTTCTTTAGCCATTACCTTTATTTCGTCGATCGGCTCCACGATTGGAAAAATTTCTACTGGTCAAATAGACTACGTACCTGCGATTATCATGATAATCGCAAGTTTAATTGCCGCACCAATCGGCGCAAAAGTCAGTAGAAAAATGAATACAAAAATTCTTCAGTTGATCTTGGCTGTGTTAATCTGTGTCACAGCTATTAAGGTATGGATGGATATATTATAAGAATACAAAAAAGGGTTGTCTAACAAATTAGGCGGCTCATTTTTGCTTTATAGAAATAAGATTTTGATTCTGGTGCTTTCTGGTATATTGATGTGGAGAATAAAAAGAATCCTTAGTATTCTAATCCTAGGTAAATAAGATTTTATGAAAAGTGGGGTACAAAATGAAAGTTAGTAGACTGGACCATTTTGTTTTAACAGTAAAGGATATTCAAACTTCGTGTGATTTTTACGAAAATGTATTAGGAATGCAAGTCATTACATTTGGTGAAGGTAGAAAAGCACTGCAATTTGGAAGTCAAAAAATAAATTTACATCAGCTCGGTCTGGAATTCGAACCAAAGGCAATGCATCCAACACCCGGATCGGCAGATTTATGTTTTATCACTGATTCACTGATAGAAGAAATTGTAGCTCATCTAACAAAACTTAATATTGCTATATTAGATGGCCCCGTATTTCGAACCGGTGCTTTAGGAAAAATTACTTCCGTATACTTTAGGGATCCAGACCAAAATTTGATTGAAGTTTCTAATTATGTGGAGTAATTGGAGGATTAAACGATAAGGTAGTACAAATAGAACAAGGAAGAAGCGGGAACGTGCCCGTAAACGAGTAAAGAGCAGAAGAACGGTCACATTCAAGGCAGGAATGTGACCGCAAACGAGGAAAGAGAGGAAGAACGGTCACATTCAAGGCAGGAACGTGCCCGTAAACGGGGGAAGGGAGGAGGAACGGTCACATTCATGGCAGGAACGTGCCCGCAAACGAGGAAAGAGAGGAAGAACGGTCACATTCATGGCGGGAACGTGCCCGCAGACGAGTAAAGAGCAGAAGAACGGTCACATTCACAGCGGGAACGTGCCCGCAAACGGAGAAAGGGAGGAAGAACGGTCA
>NZ_JBYSWK010000004.1:1884-34046 GCF_058781025.1 Heyndrickxia sp. FW510-T9
GACGAGTAAAGAGCAGAAGAACGGTCACATTCACAGCGGGAACGTGCCCGCAAACGGAGAAAGGGAGGAAGAACGGTCACATTCAAGGCAGGAACGTGCCCGCAGACGAGTAAAGAGCAGAAGAACGGTCACATTCGCGGCAGGAACGTGCCCGTGAACTAGGGGAGGGAGGAGGAACGGTCACATTCACGGAGGAAACATGCTCTCAGACAGAGAAAGAGAAAAAACACGGTCATGTAAAGATAGGAATCTAACAAAATAAATAAAAAAGAGTAAGGAATGATACCAAGAAACATCCCATACTCTTTCTTTTAAAGTTTTACATATTATCTGTGAAATTCTTCATCATGTCCTCATCCATAGGACCAATCATTTTCTTTCTAATGACTCCATTTTGATTAATGATATAACTAGTTGGAATAGTAAAAGCTTGATAGGTTTTTCCCACTTCTCCAGTTACATCGAGAAGAACAGGGAAGGTAAGTTTATTCTTTTTTATAAAGGTTTGAACGGCGTCACTGCTTCTTTCCGCATTAGTTAAATTCACGGAAACAATAGTAATGTTGTTGTTCTTATTTTTCTCGTAAAATTTTTGCATATGCGGCATTTCGGCTTTACAAGGTGGGCACCATGATGCCCAAAAGTTTAATATGACCTTTTGTCCGCGGTAGTCGGAAAGCTTTGCCTTTTTTCCATCAAGGGTTGTTAGTTCAAAGTCGGGGGCTTGGAAGCCTTCTTCCACGTTGCCTGATTTTGCTTTGGCAGTACCTTGAGCTATAGTTGGCGCAGCTACTTCCGTTTTTTTCACTCCTTGAAAAATAGAAGGTTTCCAAAAATTAATCACGACAATGAGAACCACCAATACTAGGATTGCGATCGTTAGTATATTTTTCCTCACGTAATCCTGTTCCTCCTTTTTATTACCATTAATATGAATAATCCCCAAAATTCAAAGGAAAGATTCCTGACCGTTATTAACTCATTAAAAATACTTAGGATTAATGCTTCTAACAAAAGAAAGAATAAAAACCATTTTATCGAAATTCTTTTTTGATATGCCATTATAAGAGCCCACAAAACGATTAGGAACTCAAAAAGAATAGGAAAAAAGTTTTGATTTAATGAATGGAGTACTATTTGATAGATAATAAAAAAATTTAAATAAATTGAAAAGTTACTTAACGCAATATGTTTCCTTTGATAGAAAATATAAAGTGAAATACTTACAAATGCTAAAATCTGCCCCAAAATTCCACCATTGAAATAGAGGAGGGAAATGGGGTTATCAAGAAACAACTGAAAATTAGTTAAAATATAGCTTAATTTGTAAATCAAAATATACAGCATAAAGCTATTCCAATACCAGTCCTGGGTACGCTTCTTTACCGTGTATTTAAATAGAAGAGCACTGAGGAAAAGGGAAGCAAACGCTGCCACAGTATCAGCTGGTATGGAAAGCTTGCCTAATGTTATATAGGTTGCCATTATCTTTTAGGAGTAAATACAATCTCAAAGGAAATCTCGATGCTGTTAATAACAGACTGTATCATTCCACAATTTTTTATCACTAAATCCGCTATTTTTTTTGCCAATTCACTACTCATTTCCGCATCAGATTCTACCTCGGCGGTGATTGAAATTTGTTCTATTCTATTGGCTATTTCAGGATTTCTTACTGCAGTGGTGTTTATATTAATATGTTGAAAGGATATTCTCCTTTTTACTAAAATATTGGCTAATGTCGGAGTACTGCAGCCAATCAAAGAGGAGATGAAAAGCTCAGATGGGCGGTATCCTAGCTCTACATTAGGTGATATAGATAAAACTCCAAAGTCTGTGTTGGTTGTGACTTTTCTATCTTTAAAAGTAAAATTCATTTTCAAATATCTCCTTTCTATTTTTCCATATATAAAATTTGTTCCACCATCTTGATTAAACGTTCGGACTCCTCAAGCAGGGACTCATAAACATCCTTTGTACCGGTTATAACACCGCTATGCAATGCTTCTAAATATCCGTTAATGTTTGTTAAAGGAGTGCGCAGTTCATGAGAAAGATGATTGTATGTTTCTTCGCAGCTAATCTTTTTTGGGCTCAAACTTATACCCCATTCCTCTGACCGTATGAATATAATCAACTTCAGTCAGTTGTTTTATCTTTTCCCGAAGATTCTTTATATGAACATCAATTGTTCGATCCGTCACATCTCTCTCATTATTCCCATAAATGGAATCAAGAATTTGGGCCCGAGAAAGTACCTGTCCAGGATGCTGCATAAATAAATGAAGGAGTCTGAACTCAAAAAAGGTTAAATCGAGAGGGACTCCATTTACCAGTGCTTCACCTTTTATTGGTTTAATCGTTAGTCCAATAAAGCTGAGCTTTCCGCAGCGGCTCGCTGTTCTACGGAGTATGGCTTCAATCCGCACCATTAATTCAGCAGGACTAAATGGCTTTACAACGTAATCATCTGCACCAAGCTTGAAGCCGTTAATTTTCGAGGCTTCCGAAGCTTTTGCAGTCAGCATAATAATAGGTATCACACTTTTTAAATCATTTCGAATCCAGCGGCAGACATCTTCACCGCTTATATCGGGAAGCATAAGATCAAGTATGAGCAGGCATGGGTCATAATCATGGATCATCCTTATGGCCTCATTTCCATCTTTGGCCTCAAGAACCTCATAGCCCTCTTTTTCTAAATATATTTTCACAAGATTCCGTATTTTGGAATCATCCTCCACGATTAATACTGTCTTTCCAATTAAATCAATATCAAGCATCTTGGTTTCATCCTTTTTATTTTGCACATGAACGTACAAGCCCTTATTCCCATTATGATTTTCCCTTTCATAAAAGTATATGTGCCATATGTTAAGGATTTATGAAGAAGGAAACACTTATATTTAAAATATAGCAAAAGGATTTCCATTAACATAATAGAACAACTTCTATATTAACGTTTATAATTTTTATAGAGGTGAGACTGTGAAAAAAGAAATTCTCTACAAAAATCCAAAAACAATTTTAAATAAAGGCACTGGTTATCTTTCAGGATATAGCCACTCTCTAAATCCGTACACAGGCTGCACATTTGGCTGTTCTTATTGTTATGTAAGACAAATGCCTGTATCACTTTTTCGGGAAGGCGAGTGGGGAGATTGGGTAGATGTGAAAAATGGTGCAGCAGATCTGTTCAAAAAGGAGCTTCAGAGAGCAAAGAAAAAGGGGAAGGTCACTATTTTCATGTCTTCTAGTACAGATCCTTACCAGCCGATAGAACATAAGGAAAAAGTAACACGTTCTTTGTTAGAGGTGATGGTCCAGGATCCGCCCGATTTTTTATTGGTACAAACGAGAAGTCCGCTTGTTCGCAGGGACATTGATTTGTTTCAGCAATTAGGGGAGAAAGTCCGAATCAGTATGACCATTGAGACAGATTTGGAAAGGGTAAGGAGGCATTTTACTCCAGGTGCTACACCTGTGAATGCACGGTTGAAAACAATGCAGATGTTAAAAGACGCTGGTATCCCAATGCAAGCAACAATTGCACCAGTACTACCAAGTAGTGAGGACTTCCCGGAAATATTAAAATCATTAGTGGAACGTGTTTGTGTGGATGATTATTTTATGGGTGATGGAAGTGGAGGGAAGCGGACAAAAAGGTTAGGTATTGAAAAAATGTACGAGGAGCTTGGTTTGCAGGAATGGTATGGCCCGGGTGCATATAAAGTGGTTGTTGATAGATTGAAGAATGTATTTTCGGAACATCAAATTTATGTGAGCCAGCGCGGATTTGAACCATGAAGAAGGACACAATGGAGGATTTCAGGAAGGAAAGTGTCATTCAATGTCATGATGAATGACACAAGTGAGGATTTCTAGAAGGAGAATGTCCTTCATAGCCTCGATGAAGACCACTTTGGAAGATTCTAAGGTATATAGTGTCTTTCATAAACTAAAAAGGAAGTACGAATAATCTTTTATTTGTACTCCCTTACAAATTATTTGCTTGTAATTTCTCTCATAAATATTTGCGTGAAATCTTTAATAAAAGCAGGAATATCAGCATCCATTCCAATCCAATCAAGGGTTTCTTCAGGTTCCGGTGTAGGCTTAGGGCGAAAATCAGCAATGCTTTTTCCGCGAGCTGATCCGAATTGTTCTACTGTTACTCTCCGAGGTACATAAGTGACGAGTTTCGGGTTCACAATTGCACTGACTGCCATGACATCGTGTAAGGGGGCGCCCTTTATTCCTGGTACAATTTTTTTATAAGCATTAAAGTAATAATCATAAGCGGGTTTAATTAAATGTTTAAAAGGTGATTTTCCTTTCTCTGTAATATAATTAATAACCTCTAGAGGAATAAGAGCTCTACTCGTTATGTTTAATGGGTGTAAATAGATGTTTCTTGCCTTTTCCATCACTTGATTTGCTGCAATGGGATCCGAGTAAAAATTAGCTTCAGCTTCAGGAGTTACATTTCCGGGACCGAGGAATGCACCACCCATAATATATAAGGCATTTACATTCCGATAAACATCCGACCCATAGATAATCAGTGGCAAAGCTACATCTGTTTGCCTACCAACCCCAATAATGATTAAGTTTTTTGGATATGCATTTACAATTTCAATAATTTTATTAGTATCATAAACATTTACTTCTTCCATATTAGTAGGGGGTTGGATTGGTCCAAATCCACCTTTTCCATGGATTTCAGGATAAAATTGTGCTATTTCTCCAGATAAAGGCCCCGATGATCCAGCAATAATCGGAATATCCTGTCTGCCTGCTAATTTCAATAAATAGGCGGTATGTGCCACCGATTCCTCCTTCGTGATATTGCCATACCCACTTACTACTCCAACAACTTTTATTTCCGGGTGCAACAATGCATACATAAGTGCAAACATATCATCCACACCCGAATCGACGAACATTAAAACATTGTACAAAATAATTCCCTCCTTTTTAGCGGGACGAAAGGACTGATCCCTCGTTCACTGCACCCAACCTTAGCAAAAGATGTCTTTTTATATTTTATGATGCTTAGGTAGTAATGACCTTAGCCTAAAGAAGAACAATTTTTTAAGTTACAATATTATTTAATTCATACTTCAACTAGTTCCAAAATATTATTTGAATTTTAATGTGGATATCAATATTTCATAATGTCTGTAGTTCAGTCCTATTATTTGACTTATCAAAATAATTAATAAATATTGGGTATTCTGTAGTAAAATATATTTAGGAGGTGAAACTTATGAGCAAAAAGAAGAAATTAGTTTTATCATTTGTAATGGGCATTATTACAACATGTATACTATTACCTTTACTATATGCATTTGGTATTCCTTCCTTTGCCGATATTTTGACTGCATTATTTGGGGAAGGAAGTATTTTAGCCATAGTTTTTTCTCTTATGCTTCTTCTTTTGATTGCATTTGGATTAGGGAAAGTTACTAAAAGAAATGTCTAGGCAATAGGAGGCGTATAAAAAACGTTGAGATACATGGATCTTAACGTTTTTTAATTTACTAACTTCAATTTCAGTTATTTTTAACTAGAATACAGACAAGCTACGTGATTAGTAGTGATTTAGAGTAAACTTTTTTCAAATACACATTCCCCATGTATAAGATGGAGAATGTTCTTCAAAGTTTCCTCAGGTTTTGTTTTTTTAAAGAACTTGAGATAGTTTACCTTTAGTAGTGAGGAAAACTAAAAAGAATCAAGTATAATAGTGACGGAATTGTTCAAAGTTTTGTCATATTCAATAAATTACTTGCGGCTTTTAGCATAACAAATATTGTATTTTTTTTTATATCCAATTATCCTGTAACTGAAGGGGAAAATATTGGGTTTTGGCAATATTTTATTTACAAGTAACAAATAGTTAGGGATCCAACAAGGCTATAGTCTAACAATTTGGAAAGTGTTGGGTACTATAAAAACCATACAGTCGGTTTTTATAAGGTTACAAATCATTATCACAGAGAATTTAATAAAGCACAGGTTTAATGAGAGAGGTGAAAGAGTTATGGAAATACAATCCAATTCTCCAACACTTAAGGGGGAAATTGTAACTCTAAGAAAGCTCGATTCTTCTAGGGATAGTGACTCTTTCTTCAACATCATGCTGGACGAAGAGATGCATCGTTGGACAGGAAATACCGTACCAGATCAAAAAGAGGAGATTAGGCAGTTGCTTGAAAGATATATCATTCTAGAAGGGATCATCGCTTGGGGAGTTGAGGTGAACGAAACAAAGGAATTTGCTGGAACCTATTGGATTGCTCCAACAATACTAAGTGGTAAAAAAATAGTCTTTGCAGAAGCACAGAGAATTGGGCGAAAGTTTTGGAGAACAGGGGTCACAAAGGAAGCAAGATTGCTAGTATATGATTACGCTTTTGACCAATTAGACATGGAAGAAATACATGCCCAAGCATGAGAGCAAAACCGCAGCTCTTGTCTTTCTATGGAGAACGCAGGATTCATACTACATAAGAGAGAAAAAAAGCTGTTTCAAAAGAAAAACGAAGTGTTTACAGAGTACTACTATATTTTAACCAAAGAGACATACAAAAAAGGAGCAAGATAATCGAAGGGAGAGAATCAGATGCAAACGAAAAATGAGATGAAATATGCAAGACCTAATATGGAGGATTTTAAGCAGAAATTCCATGAATTGTTGGAGAAGTTCCATCAAGCCCACATATTTGATATTCAAAATAATCTATTTTTAATGCTGAATCAAATGCGAAATGAGTTTGAATCGATGGAGCAGTTAGCTTTTTTACGACATATGATTAATTTAAATGATGAAGAATATAAAGAGGAGCAAGCATTCTTTGATCAAGTAAGTCCTACCTACCAAGAATTAGTGACGGAGTATTTTCATGCTATTCTACATGCGTCCTTTAGAGAACAACTGGAAAATCGCTGGGGTACTCAAATCTTTAAGCTTGCAGAGTTGAAGGTGAAAATTTACTCTGACGATATATCTGAAGAGATTCACCAAGAAAAAAAGATGATTAGCGACTATTTTTCATTGTTATCAAGAGCTGAAATGGAGTTTAACGGGGAGAAAATGACTCCTTTTCAATTGAGTCGCTACACCATTTCAAAGGATAGAAGTGAACGGAAAAAAGCTTATGAATCCATCTTTTCGTATTATGCCGATCATGAAAACGAATTCGATGACATCCTTGACAAGCTTATTAAGGTGAGAACAATAATCGCTGGAAAACTAGGTTACGAGTCCTTTACACAGCTTGGCTATGATAGATTGGGCCGTTCGAATTATTCTCCTGAACATGTCAAAATTTATCGAGACCAAGTGAAGCAATATGGAGTTCCTTTTATTTCGAAGCTTCTTGAAAAACAAAGGGAAAGAATCGGAGTGGAAAAACTAAAGTATTACGATGAACGAGTGCATTTCAAAACAGGTGCACCAAAGCTTTTGGGTGATACCGACGAAGTGATAGAGAAGGCTTTAAAGATGTTTTCAGAGCTATCCCCAGAAACGAAGGAATTCTTTGACTACTTGGTTACTCATGGAAATATGGATCTTATAAGCAAAAAGGGTAAGAGGGGTGGTGCTTTTGCCACTTTTATTGGGATGGAAAAAGCACCGTTTATATTTGCGAACTTAGTCGGAACTCCGAATGATGTAAGAGTTCTTGCACACGAAGCTGGTCATGCATTTCAGTTTTATATGAACCGGAATACACCAATTACCGAATACATTTCTCCAACCTATGATGCAGCGGAAATTCATTCGTTTACGATGGAACGCTTTGTATGGCCATGGATGGAATTGTTTTTTGGTGATGATGTAGGAAAGTATAAGTTTAGCCATTTAACGGAAGCCTTTATATTAATGCCTTGGGCGAATGCCGTTGATGAATTTCAACATTATCTTTACGATAATCCTTCTGCAACAAAAGAGGAAAGAAAAGCAAAATGGAGAGAAATAGAACGAATCTATATGCCTGAAAAGGATTACGATGGAAATGAATTTTTAGAGCGTGGAGGAAACTTCTATCAAATCAGCCACCTGTTTGAAACACCATTTTATTTTATTGATTATGATCTAGCGCATAATTGTGCGGTACAACTATGGGTTCGATACAACGAAAACCGCGAGGAAGGCTGGAATGATTTCTTGAATATTTGTCGGGTTGGTGGCAGTGAATCACTTGTCGAAATCGTCCACCGAGCACGTCTGCAGTCTCCATTTGAAGAAGGAAGCTTAAGATATATTATCGAATATGTAGATCGCTGGGTAGAACAGTTTGAGGATGAAAAGTTCTAATTTTAGAATTGAAAACCTAGTCGGATAAAATTTTCGATAACGAAATGAGAAAAGCTTGATTCTTCAAGCTTTTTTTAATGATAGGTTAATAATTCAGCACTTCAATAAAAATTAGAAGGATTTAAAAGCTATTGCTAATGATGATATGGTTACCGCCTATAAGCATATGTGAGGCTGTGTTATTATAGCGATTCCCGCGACGAATGGTGTGCTTGGGAATGTGAATGCATAGATAGAAAAAATCAACGCGATGGTTTTTATACGAGTTTACTGTATAGATGCAAACAAATTATTTGAAAAAGGAAATGCAGTGGGTTTTTCATAAGAATCCAGTTTCGTTTTATGCTGTTATTACTAGGTTTATATATTCTTTTACGATTTTTCATTTTTCAAATTCGCGGGGAGATTCACCAGGATCCCCCAACTGTCCTTAAGAAAGCTTATAATGACAACTAACTCACGCTATACCGCCATTCTTGTCCAATCATTTTCATTTAGTGCAATCCAAAATTTGCTGCAAATAATTTTCAATTCTATTTGCAATTCCGTAAGAACCTAAATCGGAGAGGATTTGAATAGCATGTCGTATTTTAGCAATTCCTTCTTCCTTGTTTCCTATCTTTAATTCATATGCACCCTTTAAATGCAGTAATTCAACCCGTTCCAACAATTGACTCTCAGGCAATGCAATCGTTTCTAGATAGGAAAAGAACTCACTGACTTCCTTTCGATACTCCAATTTTTCATTAAAACGATTTACAGGACCTAATAAATAGCCAATGGTATTTATAATGATGGATATGATCGCTTCGTTCACCCTTTTTAAATTTCGATAACGGATACTTTTTTCATAGGCTGTTTTAGATAACTGAACGACCATGCTAGGCTCAAGAAACAGCATCGTAGCGCTATAAAGTTTTAATTCATAATAACCCCATATCTCAACCCGAAATAAATAATCCGATAAAATTTTTATATCCTCTTTATTAATATCTTCATCAATTGCCTTTGCATCGACAATTCGTTCATAAACTTGAAGCATCAAAACATTGCAATAATAGGTATCTATTCTGTATTTATTCCATTTTTCCAGTTCCTGTTTCTTTAGATGCTTCAGCTGAGCAGAATTCCGATTGAGGTATGCCGTACTTATCTTTTTAAAAAATTGTTCAAGCTGATCAGGCATATAGTCATTATGAATGTATAAAAACTCATCAAAACTAAGCATTAGTTTTTCTAAAATTCTAGTAAAAAGTCCGAGAGTAATATCTGAATCACCTCGTTCAAACTTCGACAAAAAAGAAACCGAACAAATTCCATCGGCAAGTTCCTTCATGGTCAATCCTTTTTGTGAACGAATTTGTCGTAATGTTTCACCGTAAGGTACCATCTACATCCCACCATTCCACTATATGAAAATTTTAAAACTCTAGTAAATGCTCTATATACAATGAAATTATCAAAAATTAAGATATTTACATTATAACGGAAATGATTTAAGGGGGATAAAAAATGAGTGCACGAAAACATTATATAGTGGCAAATGGAACGATTATCGATGTAGAAAATAGTAATTCTTTTACCGGATCTATCGAAATTCAAGAAAGTAAATTAAAGAGAATCTTTCTTTCAAATCAAGTACTGCCTGAAGGGGTTCCGGTCATTGACGCAAAGGGGAAATTTATTATTCCAGGATTAATTGATATGCATTGTCATATTCAGGAAAGGTACGCACCACATTTTCTAGCATCAGGGGTAACAACGGTTCGCAATACAGCAGGAAATGTATTCATGATTAAAAACTTAATTCATGCACCTATTGATGCACCGACTCCGCAAGTATATTCAGCAGATCGCATGATTGACGGAACTCCAGGACTATGGGGACCAACAAGCTTTGGAAACCTAGTCACTGATGATCCGGAAGAGGCAAGACAGGAAGTGAGAAGGCAGGCTGCCGCTGGTGTAAAGTTTATAAAAGCATATGGCTGGGTCAATAGAGAAGTTATGGAAGCAGTAGTGAACGAGGCGAAAAAATATGATTTGGAAGTGAGCTGTGACTTGATTCATTCCAAGGATTTGAATGCTTTAGATGCAGCACAAATCGGTGTTACCTGGTTTGAACATGCATCGGGATTTGCTCAAGCCCTTTATAAAGGATGGTATCCACATGCAGACCAGAACCAATGGAGTCATCTCGATTGGGAAGAACCAGATGAAAGGAAGATTAAAGAACTTTGTGAACAAATGATTACATACAATGTAAAGCTCTGTCCAACCCTTGTTATCTATGACCAAGTAGATCAATACCCTCAATTTTGGTATCCAAATAATCAGGTAACGGAGTCACTCGAAAAAGAAGATATACTGATAGAGCATTGGAGAAATATGTCTGAACAAACAGAAGTAATGAAACAACAAATTGGTAAATTAAATCAGTTTACAAAAGTTGTCGCAAAGACCTATTTTGATTTAGGAGGGACCGTAGTTACAGGGACAGACTCACCAGCGCTAATTTGGACATTTCCCGGCATGGCTTTGCATCGCGAATTAGAGTTGTTTGTAGAAATAGGTTTAACCGAAATGGAAACCTTGCAGGCGGCAACCATTGATGCGGCTAAATCCATTCATTTGGAGAATGTAGGTTCCATAAAAAAAGGAAATATCGCTGATCTTGTCATTTTGAATAATAACCCGCTTGAAAATATTCGGCATACCAAGGACATTCACTATGTAATTAAAGGCGGAAAAGTATACAGCCAAGCAGAAATATTAAAGCATGTTCCAAGTAAAGCATATATTGATAACCAGTTAAGTGAATTTGTAAAGGAATGGGAAGCTATGGAGAAATAGCCGGATTTTGATTATAAAGCGCACTATTTGAATGGTGCGCTTTAGATGCATTGAGATACGCTTTATGTAACTATTATTTCTTCTACATGGCATCATTTTTATTTTCTTTTTCCAGCAAAGTTTTCAAAACTACAAATCCATCAGAGTGCCTGGCACCAATTCGGTACGGAATCAGGTTAATGACACATAACCAAATATTAAAAAGATTAAAGAATAGGAGAACACTAGAATTACTAGCTGAAAATAGTAACATACTAAATATCCCCACCATTCCATTTAGCAAAGGTCCAAATAGTGAAATGATGATTTGTTCCGCTTTTGTATAGTAAGGATTCCTTTCACTAGCAGTATGTCCACCGAGCATGTAAAACGAGTGGATATGAACTGTTATCTTCCAAATAGGGAAAGAAAATATTTTTTTTCCAACCCCAATAAATAATTGAATTTTATCCGATTGAACAAGATACGCACCTATTGCATGCCCAAACTCATGAATAAACAAGGTAAGGGGTGCAATGAACAAAAGAAACCAAATTATAATCATATGCAAAAACCTTTTTATTTTTATTTTAACATTTGAGTTCGGAAAAAGAGGTTATTATTCTATTAATAAACCAATACCGTATAGAAATGCAAAGATTAGGAGAAACGTTAAAATAGAGCCTAACACTTTTTGATTATGTGTATTTTGATCTTTTTTTAGTCGAATAAGGAAATTTGTAAAATTTAAATACCACAATACTCCTAGAGCTGGTATGACAAAAAATAGAAACAAAAACAAATGAACACCTCCCGTTTTACTTTTTTACGAATAATCATCTCGAAAGTTTCATTTATCATAATTCCGAGTCAATAACTAGAATTTAAAAATGATTATACGTTAAAATAAAGAAAAGCTGATTATGCTGGAGGGAAAAAGATGGATTTGTTAAGCATACAAACATTTGATGATCGCCTACACGTTCTCGAAGGGTTAGTTCAAACATTTCATAATCGCGTGGCCAAAAATGATAAGGATGCTTGTTTTCCTTTTGAAAATATCGAGGACTTAAAGCGAATCGGTTATACCCGGCTGACTTCACCTAAGGAATACGGAGGAGCGGAAATTTCTTTGTACGACTTTGTTCGTTTTCAGGAAACCATCGCGACCTTCGATGGTGCAACAGCTTTGTCGATAGGCTGGCATATGGGAAATATGATGAATTTATCCGATAAACGTAATTGGGATGAAAAGCTGTTTTCCTATATTTGTGAAGAGGTTCAACAGGGAGCACTTCTTAATGTCTGTGCAACAGAACCACAAACGGGAAGTCCAACCCGAGGCGGAAAACCGACCACAACTGCAGACCAAAAAGGTGATTTATGGGTGATTAATGGTAGAAAGTCGTTTACAACGATGTCTCCTGTACTAGACTTTTTTATCATATCCGCAACCATTAAAGATTCCGATGAGGTAGCTTATTTTCTTATTCCCCGCAATACTCCAGGGCTTTCAATTGATGAAACATGGGATAGTGTGGCGATGAGGGCATCTGGAAGCCACGATATTGTGATGGAAAATGTTGAGATTCCAAAGAACTTTTTAACAGAGAAGGTTGGACCAAGAAGTAAATCAGCAAATGGTTGGCTTTTGCATATTCCAGCATGCTATTTAGGGATTGCCGAAGCAGCTAAGAGGGAAGCGTCTGCTTTTGCGAAAAGTTATGCTCCTAACAGTCTAAACCATCCAATTTTTGAATTGCCTGCGATTCAGCAAAAGTTTGGTGAAATAGAATTAAAGCTTATGCAATCAAGACATTTTCTGTATTCTGTTGCAAAAATGTGGGATGAGGGAACGACGGAGACTCGGAGTAATATGAATCCTGAGCTTGGCGCGGTAAAACTAACGGTTACTAATCAAGCAGTAGAAATAGTAGATCTTGCGATGAGAATTGTCGGTGCAAGGAGCTTATCGGAAAAAAGCCCGCTACAGCGGTATTACCGTGATGTCAGGGCAGGTCTTCATAATCCACCAATGGATGATATGACTCTAATGCAATTGGCGAAAAGAGTGTAAAGACTTACTAATGGGGCACGAGTTAACAATGAGAGGCTGTTGCGGCTCTTTTTTAGTCAAAGAGCAAGTTAGTTAATGAAAAAAACAATTTCAGAAGGAATCATTAATATCTAAATAGAAAATGAATACTGCTCATACAAAAATTAGAGGAGATTCAATTATGTTGGACCTAGGTTGTAGTAAAGGAAAAACGATACAATTATTGTTAAAAAAGAATATATACGGATAGGGAAAGGGAGGGAGCGAAAATAACAACAATATGTTTGGTAAGACACGGTGAAACGGAATGGAATGCATTAGGAAAGCTTCAAGGTAGCACTGATATACCTTTAAATGAAAAAGGGTTTTTACAAGCTCAGGAGTGTAGTGCATATCTTAAATCTTTCGGTTGGGATGTTATTATCACAAGTCCTCTAATAAGGGCAAGACAGACAGCTGAAATAATTAATAATAATATTAGCGCACCAATTATTGAGATGGTTGAGTTTATGGAAAGACATTATGGAGATGCAGAGGGGATGCCAAAACTAGATAGAAAAAAAAGATACCCAAATAAGATTTATCCAAACCAAGAAGACTATGAGTTATTTAATAAGCGTGTTATGAGAGGAGTACAGAAGGTAAATCAACAGTTTAAAGAGAAAAAAGTATTACTCATTGCACATGGAGCAGTTATTAATACAATCTTAGCTACTTTCTCGAATGGAGAAATAGGTTCAGGAAAAACCAAATTGGTAAATGCCTGTATTAGCAATGTTTATTTTCAACAGGAAAAATGGGTAATAAAAGACTACAACCAATTTTCCCATCTTTCTCAGTATAGTACAAAAGGGGAAAAGTAACTTTCTTATGTACTAAGTGACCCTAGAGCTACTGATTAATGAAGATCAGCAGTTTTTTAAAGAGCAATGGTAGTTCAATTTACGATTTATAGGAAGGCGATATTAGAGTCCAAAATATGAAAATGAAGAAGGACTAACTAGTTGAAATATCCCAACATTATCGTTTAACAGATTGGTAAAAGATAATCATATTATCATCTTACTCTACTTAGAAAAAATGCTTCCTTTCTTATGTGTATTTTAGAATATAAAACTATTTACAAAAGGCAATAGTCTATATGCGGACACAGGATCCGCTACTTTTCACAAATGACGCTATTATAAGAGTTAACAGGACACATGATCCGCTATTCGATAAAAAAACAAGAAAATTACTGTCTTTTCACCGAATAACGGAACCTATGTCCGATAAACTCACGAAAACACCCATTTTGTCACAGATAACGGAACCAGTGTCCTCCAAGATCTCGTTAAGAGGAATGGACACCATCTCAAAGCACATATCCTGTCTCTGTCTCCATCCTATTCTTTGTTCCAGCACTATCCAACTTTTCTAGTAGGCAATTCACAATATAGCGGAACGGCTAGTTTATTATTTTTTTCAAAAATGGTCAAATACCCACCCACAATTGGGATAATCCCATATCTTATTATTAATAACACAGTAGGAGGTGTTATAAATGGGTGCAGGTGGTTTTGGCGGTGGATTCGCATTAATCATTGTACTATTTATATTATTGATTATTATCGGTTCCGCTTACGTCTATTAATGAATAAAAAATTGTGAAAAGGAGATGGATGTAAATGTTTTATGGTGGATATGGAGGCTGTGGTGGATATGGTTATGGTGCACCAGTAGGAGGATTTGGCGCAGGTTTTGCGTTAATTGTCGTATTATTTATCCTTCTAGTCATTGTTGGTGCTTGTTGGTTATAGGAAATCAATAGATGAACTCAGCAAGTTAATTATATAGCGGTAAAAACGGAACCTATTCTTATTGGAGTAGGTTCGTTTTCCTATTTTAAGTATGTTTTATACGTTTTTTGAAAAATATGGAGTAAAAACAATCCTTGCAGCATAAAATAATTGAGTATGTACATAAAAGGAGGTGAATGCATCGCCTCCTTTTTGCGCTATTAGTATATCTTAGTTTATAAAATAATGATATACTAAAGGTAACTCATAGAAGGGATGAGATCTATTATGGCATACTTCAGAGGCCAGAAGGAACCAGTACCTGAAGTGGAAACATCGATTTGGTCATGTACAAGTGAGAGTTGTTTCGGATGGATGAGGGAAGCATTCTCTCTTGAAGAAACGCCCAAATGTCCATTATGTAATTCTGAAATGGAAAAGGGGACCAAAGTTTTACCAGTTATTGAATAAGGGCTTTTTTGTATGTGTAAAGAAAGTTACTTTCAAATAAGGAAGTTGCCCCAACAAACATTATACATTTCAACCATCTATGTGAAACATCTTAGAATAACATAGGAATAAACTACAGCTACTTTTCAAATAGGTAGCTGTTTTTTGTGTGTGTAAAAAATTGATTGTTGGTCGACCTGTTTGAACAAGTGAAATTTGCTCCTCAAATTTCTACTAGCCTTAGCTGTGCCCAATAACAGCGAAGTAAAGGCAAGTTGGTGGACATTTACATACCTGGTCTACGAGGCGGTAGCTCATAACGGATTCTATTCGGTATATATTGGGAAATTTTAAAGATAGGTCTTTTGTCACGGTGTGGATAATAGGGGAAAACCCAAAAAACTAAAGAAACTTCTTCATTTAAAGTTTACATAATCTTAATCCCCCCTTCACTTTTTCAGGCGAATCGACCTATATAATGATTTATAGAGTGATGATATTATCTTTTTGAGTATGTCACATTTCTATGAATCTCTGAAAAAAGTGTGGCATATTAACAAATTTAAGGGGAGGCAATTATGGGGAAATTAAAACGATTGTTAGTAAAAGTATTAACAGTAGTTCTTCTTGCAGGGACAATTCCGACACTTTCAGGTTTGCATGCTGTCAAGGCGGAAGGTCCAAATGATCCAGCCCCATTTATTAATGCAAAAGGTCCTGCGAATGGGAAAAAGATATTGTTCGATAACACTCACGGTGAAACTGCAGGGGCAGCTGACTGGGTGATCGATGGTGGATTTTCAGATTTTGGAAATGCAATTGCCGATCAAGGTTATTATGTAAAAGAACTAAGAAAGACAACACCAATTACGTATGATGACTTGAAGGATTACAGTGTGTTTGTTCTTGGAGAATCGAATATTCCGTTTAAGAAGTCAGAACAAGATGCGATGATACAATATGTACAAAATGGCGGAAGTATCTTTTTTATCGCTGATCACTATAATTCAGATCGTAATTTAAACCGCTGGGATTCCGGAGAAGCTTTCAATGGGTATCGCCGTGGTGCATGGAGTGATCCAACTAAAGGTATGACAACGGAAGAAGCCAATTCACAAGCAATGCAAGGTGTTGTAAGCTCTGATTGGTTAGCTGATAATTTCGGTGTTCGTTTCCGTACTAATGCTTTAGGTGATATTACTTCCGGAGAAACTGTAGTAACACCAGACCAATCCTTTGGAATTACCAAAGGTGTAACAACAGTAGAAATGCATGCAGGATCAACTCTAGCAATCTTAGATCCTACTAAAGCAAAAGGTTTAATATATATGCCAAAAAATCCTCCTGGTTGGGCAAGTGCTGTTGACCAAGGAGTATATAATAATGGTGGAATTGAGGAAGGTGCATTTGCAGCTATCGCTAAACTTGGTAAAGGGAAAGCAGCTTTCTTAGGAGATTCTTCACCAGTTGAAGACTCTACTCCAAAATATCTTCGCGAAGATACTGGAAAAGCAAAATCAACTTATGATGGTTTTTCCACAGAAGGTGACGATAGTACGTACCTTATTAACACAATTAATTGGTTAGCGAATCAAGAAAACTATACGAGTTTTGACCAAGTTTCTGGATTAGAACTTAGTCCGGTAACAAAATTATATGATTGGGAACAACCGCAGAATTCAACGGAACCACAACCAGAACCATGGGCACAGCCAACAGGTGGTTATAAGTGGTATGATCCATCAACATTTGCGGCAGGATCTTACGGCTCTACAAAACCAGCAGCAGTAAACCCAACTTACACATTTGTGCATCAAGCAACATTGCCAAACGCTGAGGAATTCCAAATTCGTGTTTCCTTAGATAATCTTGTTCCAGGGCAAACGGTTAGTGGTCTACAAGTAGGGATTTATGTTAGCGGAGGAACACAGGTAGCGCAGATCCAAAATTCCGATGGAACGTGGCCAAGTTCCTATAACTATAGTGAGAATTTCTCTGTTAAAGCAGACTCATTAGGTCACGCAAGTAAAGATTTAACCGTAAGAATAAATCCAAGTATAACAGGTGCTGCTAGTTTACGATTACGTAGTGGCAGTAATAACCTTAAAACAGAAGCGGTTTCGATAGGTAATGTCCCTGCTGAACCACTTCCAGCGGACAAGCCAAACTTACCAGATCTAATTAGTATAGCTGATGCAAGAAGGAAGGCTGGAGATGTTGTAACAGTGGAAGGAGTTGTAACCTCGACTCCAGGTGCATTTGGAGGCAAAGGCTTCTATATGCAAGATAAGACCGCAGGGATATATGTATTTTTAAATAATGGTGATTATAAACTAGGAGATGTAGTGAAAATTTCGGCACCATCTTCCATTTACAATAGTGAGCTAGAATTATCCGATCCAGTAGCAATTGAAAAAACAGGAACAAGCGATGTGCCAAAGCCTGTTACGGTAAGCGAGTTGAATGAGCAAAATCAAGGTCAGCTTGTACAGTTAGAGAATGTAAAAATCCAAAATCTAGAATCCTTAAATAATGCATTTGAGTTTGATGCAGTGAACGGGGATAAGGTAACAAGAGTGCGAGTGGATGAAAGAACAGGATTAACGTTCGCTCAATTCTCATCACAGTATCATAATGGTGATGTCGTGATCATTTCTGGAGTATCATCTATATTTAAAGATAGTTATCAATTAAAGCCTTTAAGCATAAACGATTTTAAACTAGTGGATAAAACTCCTCCAGTTATCCAAGACATTAATAAGTTATCGTTCTATTTAACAGATAGTGTAACCGAGAATGTGATTGTTACGGATGAGGGTACAGGCGTAAAAAGCGTGAAGATTACTTTAGATAATAAAGAAGTGCAAAACCCAGTTCAAATTGACCCACTTCAGCTTTCTCTTGGTAAACACACCATTTCCGTTGTGGCAATGGATCAAGCTGGAAATGTAAGTAAGCGGGATTTTTCTATCAACGTAATGATGGATGTGGATCATTTAGACGAGCTGATCGATTTGGGTTACAAAAAGGGATATATTTCAAATAAAGCAATATATAATAGTCTTAAACTGCAAGTGAAAACTATACAAAAGACAAATATCAATATTTTGAGAGGGGTTGAATTAGAAGTATTAGCCCTTGAGGTAAAGACTGAAAGTGGAAAGACTATTACTAAATCCTTTGCACAAACAGTAATAGATGTTACTCACTCCTTAGCTTCTACAAAATAATAGGTAATTTCAAGTAAGGGCCAAATCAGAATAGGCCCTTACTTTTCTTTGTTCTTGATAAAGAGAATATAAAAGTTAGTTCTTTGGATAACTTTTTTTATAAATTTGTCTACGTCTAGCTATACCACCTATCGGCTAGCGGATGAGCAAGTCGCTGCCACATTTGTTCTAATCCTTCGTTCTTTTTGCGTTGGGTGTGATTTCATCGGCAATTTCCTCTAGTGATTTTACCTTCCCGTGTGGGTTTTGCGATTGCTTTCTTACATTCCATTGACGTTGCTTTTGTCCTTTAGATTGTGTCATGCTATTCATCCTTTCCGTCAGTATCAATTTTTCCATCAAAGTATTTTGAAAACCGTTCTAGTTCTTTATCTTTTTTAAGAGATGTAACATGAAAGGGGTTATCATGCGGCAAATCTAACTTCAGCCCCATATTAGGTCCTCCAAATGGATCAGCTTCAACCCCTTCATATGGAGAATTAAGATGTGTGTCTGATTCATGAAAATCGCGATCTTTATCCATTTATATCACTCATTTCTTTCATATTAGTGGCAGTAAACCATTAACTTCGAACATATTCTTTGCTTAAATCGTTTCTTTATTCGTTTTTGACAACAGTCTTAATAACTGTAATTCACTTTAACCACATATTAGTAAGTTTTGTACAAACCTAAACAGTTTTAGGAATTAAAACAAAGAATGACAAACAACAATTTCTTTAAAAACAGCCTTGATGTACAATAGAAAGAAAAAACATTGAATAGTTATTGCAAATCGAATGAAAACTATAATGAATAGGATAGAGAGGATTTTATATATGACAGGTCTACAACCAGGAACAATTGTCCAGCTTGATGTCGAACGGGAAGCGCCATTCGGGTATTTTTTATCAGATGGTGAAGAGGATGTGCTTCTTCATCAAAGCGAAATATTGGAAACATTTGATCCAGAGGAGCCACAAACGGTGTTCCTCTATCAAGATCACCAAGGAAGATTAGCTGCAACCATGACGATTCCAAAAATCCAAATTGGAACTTATGATTGGGTGGAGGTAGTTGAGATAAGGGAAGAACTAGGAGTGTTCGTTTCCATTGGAATTAGTAAGGATATTCTTGTCTCCAAGGACGACTTACCTTTACTTTTAACATTATGGCCTGCAAAAGGTGATCAATTATACTGCACTTTAAAAACGGATAAACATGATCGTCTGTTTGGTAGACTTGCGACAGAGGATATTATGCGTGCAATAGCGGAACCGGCAAATAGGAAAGATTTTAATAAAAATGTTTCGGGAAGGGCTTATCGCTTGTTGAAAATCGGTTCCTTTATTCTTACCGATGAAAACTACATAGGCTTTATCCATGAATCACAGCGAAAACAAGAGCCACGCCTTGGTCAAAAGGTGGAGGGAAGGATTGTTGATGTGAAGGAGGATGGGTCCATTAATGTTTCCTTGTTAAAAAGAGGCCACGAAGCGATGGAGGATGATTCTGATATCATTTATCGATATATGGAAAGCCGCGGCGGGAAAATGCCATATTGGGATAAAAGCAACCCTGAGGATATTACAGCTCGCTTTAACATGAGCAAAGCCGCTTTTAAAAGGGGTCTTGGTAAACTGATGAAGGAAGGAAAAGTTTATCAGGAAGATGGTTGGAGTTATTTTAAATAATAGCTTTGTTAATGATTATTGTTGATTTCCAGCCTTATGTGTACATGTGAACGGTTGTTATTCGGTACGAATAACTTTAGTGAATGTATGCACATAAGGCGGTATTGGCGCTAACCATACTAATTAGCAAAGCAAAAATATCGATTTTTTTGGAAAATGTGGAGGTAAACTTCACATTTTTTTTTATATTACAATACTTGTTGATTACTTGAATAATTGGAAGGGAAATATTTACATACTTTCTAGAGAGGACATGGTCATGGGAATTTTTTTATTTGGAAATAAAATGAATATTTATGGGTCTATAGTTGTGATTCGTGCGGTTGGTTATGTATTTCGTGCAGTTCGAGATGACTTTCGTGCGATTCAAGCGTAAATATGTGCTGTTACAAATCAATTTTGTGCATTTCACAAAAATGGTGATGGATTTATGTTCAATAACAGGTTAAATATTCCTATTGTGGTACAATGATTTCAAATGAGGTGGGAATATGTTATTCAAACGAATCCATCATGTAGCTATTATTTGCTCAAATTATAAGAAATCCAAGGATTTTTACGTAAATAAACTAGGGTTTTCTGTCGTGAATGAAACTTTTAGAGAAGCACGAGGGTCATATAAATTAGATTTAACAATAGAAGGACAGTATCAAATTGAATTATTTTCTTTTCCGAATCCACCTTATAGACAATCACAGCCCGAAGCAGCCGGTTTAAGGCATCTTGCGTTTGAGGTTGATTCTGTAGAATTAGCGAAAAAGGAATTAGAATTGCGGGGAATTAAGTGTGAAGATATTCGTCAAGATCCTATTACGAATAAAAAGTTTACATTTTTCAAGGACCCTGATGAATTGCCACTTGAGATATATGAGGGATAAAGGGGGAATACGCTTATGTACTACGGAGGAATCGAAGCGGGAGGAACGAAATTTGTTTGCGCTATTGGTGATGATAAAGGAGATATAATAGAAAGAATCCAGTTACCTACTCTAACACCTAATGAAACAATCCCACATGTCATTGAATTTTTTCAAAAACATAATATTAGCGCATTAGGCGTAGGTTCATTTGGACCAATTGATATTAATAAAAAAAGCAATACATATGGTTATATTACCTCTACTCCAAAATCGGCATGGACCAACTACCCGTTTTTGCAAGTGCTACTAAAAGAATTGAATATTCCTATGGGCTTCAACACCGATGTAAATGTTGCAGCTTTGGGGGAAGTGACATTGGGAGCAGCAAAAGGATTAGAGAGCTGCTTATATATTACAGTCGGAACAGGGATTGGTGCAGGAGCAGTCGTTCAGGGAACCCTTCTACAAGGCTTAACGCACCCAGAAATGGGACATATTTTAGTGCGAAGACATGAAGAAGACTCGTACAGAGGGAAATGCCCTTATCATAAGGATTGTTTAGAAGGATTGGCGGCAGGTCCGGCGATTGAAGAGCGTTGGGGTAAAAAGGGAATAGAGCTAAAGGATGATTCCAGAGTTTGGGAAATGGAAGCACATTATATCGCACAAGCCTTAATGCAATATATTTTAGTGCTTTCTCCTGAAAAAATTATTTTAGGCGGAGGCGTGATGAAGCAATTGCAATTATTTCCGTTGATACGGGAAAAGGTTGCAGGTCTTATTAATGGTTATGTGGAATTACCACCGCTTGAAGAATATATTGTTCCCCCTAGCCTTGGAGACAATGCCGGAATTATTGGAGCGCTTATTTTAGCAAAACAGTCAGAGGAATAATGAAAGAAGGAATGAAACATGGTACAACCATTATTTTTAGAGCCTGTTTTTCAAGAGCGAGTTTGGGGAGGCACTGCACTGAAAGACCAATTTGGATACGAGATTCCATCTAACCATACGGGGGAATGTTGGGCGATATCTGCTCATCCAAATGGACCATCAGTGGTGAAAAATGGCCAATTTACAGGCAAATCATTGATTCAGTTATGGAATGAGAACCGCGAATTGTTTGGAGGCTATCAAACAAAGGTATTTCCTTTGTTGACGAAAATTCTTGATGCGAGTACAGATCTTTCTGTTCAGGTACATCCAAATGATGAATACGCAAACAAACACGAAAATGGCGAGCTCGGAAAAACAGAATGTTGGTATATTATTGATTGTAAAGAAGGTGCGGAGCTAATTTACGGTCATAATGCTCATACGAAGGAAGAGCTTATCAAAATGCTTGAAGATGAGGAGTGGAGCAAACTGCTTTGTCGTGTTCCAGTTAAGCCCGGTGACTTTTTCTATGTACCAAGCGGAACCATTCATGCCTTATGTGAAGGAACACTTGTGTTGGAAACACAGCAAAGCTCTGATACGACCTATCGTGTCTATGATTATGATCGCACAGATGATAAAGGGAACAAACGGGAGTTACATTTAGAAAAAGCCATTGATGTAGCTACAGTTCCACATACAGATTCGAAATTACATATTAAGAAAACAAACATGCAGGGAGCTGACATCACCACTTTTGTAAAAGAAGAATACTTTTCTGTTTATAAGTGGGACATTCATGGACTAACAACATTTACACAAGATCAGCCTTTCCAATTGTTTAGTGTGGTAGATGGGAATGGATCTATCGTGGTAGATGGAATTGCATATCCTATCCAAAAAGGGGACCACTTTATCCTGCCTGCTGGTACTTGGGAATTTACTCTTGAAGGAAAATTAACTTTGATAGTGTCACATCCATAAGATGATTATTTCCGCTCGTGTTTTGTAGCGGGAATTTTTTTAGAAAAATTGAACCTTTTCTTTAACAATTACGAATTACTAAATATGAAGGCTTTGTAAATGATTATTGTTGATTTCGGAAAAATGATGTAAAGAGATATAAAAAGAGAGAATCGCTCACGATTCTCTCTATTTTAAACATAAACGGCCTTTAAAGCTTTCCCTGTTTCAAGCAAGCTTTTTAAATTACTAATTATCGCTGGCCAGCCATTGTTAAGTCCCTCGAAGGTATTTTCTTTATCAACGATATCTCCTTCTGCAACATTTTCATGAATAAGGGTCAATTTAACAGTATCCTCTAATGGCTGCAATTCGAAGGTAACGATGGATGGTTCCGCGCGTTGAGGCTTTTCATCTGCATGGAACCAGGTATAGGATAATCGTTTGTACGGTTCACTGATAAGGACTTTACCGTATACATCTAGTTCATCTCTTTCGCGAAGGAAGATGACGTCTGATCCTTCTTTCCAATCTGATTGAACTCTTCTTCCAAAGCAATATTTTTCCGTAAATTCTCCTGAAGTCAATGCATTCCATACTTTTTCGGGTGTACTTGCAATGTACGTTACATATACAAATGATGGTTTAGTCATCGTTTTCCTCCTCTAGTTTTCTTTTTAGTTCGCTTAGAGCCTCGACCCGATAGCGTTCATACTTTCCAATCCATCGTTCATAAATTTCAGCGATAGGTGCCGCATTTAGATAATGGAATTTGTTCCGCCCATTTCGAATCACGACAACAAGATTCGCTTCTTCAAGAATAGCCAAATGCTTGGACACTGCTTGGCGAGTCATATCTAAATGGGTGCAGAGCTCACTTAAGGTTTGTCCATTTTCTTTATAAAGCTGATCTAATAGTAATCTGCGGTTTTCATCTGCTAGTGCTTTAAAAATTCTATCCATATATTAATTATATGCAATCATTTGGTTGCATGTCAATCAATTATTTGCAAAATTCCGTTAATATTTGATACCAGTTCTAATCTTTACCATGTTAAGATATTACATAAGTAAGGGGGAAAGCTTGTGTTTCGATGGACAAGACTTTTTTATGTAATCGGTTTCATTTTCTTTGTAGTATTGTTTATCACAGCCATTTTATATGCTTTTAAAATGAATGAAGTTAGCAAAAAAATAAACTCAGGTCCCATTCCATCCTATAAATATCATTTTGTCCTTGTCCCAGAGGAAATGGATAATGATTATTGGAGATTAGTGGAAAAGGGAGCGAAGGCAGCAGCTAAAAAACATCATGTTTTACTCGAATATAAAGGTCCAAAACAATCGAATATTGACGAGCATTTAAAAGAATTGAAAATTGCTGGTGCCTCCAGAGTAGATGGCATTTTAACGCAAGGCTATAATGATCAGCAATTTTCCCCGGTCATCAATAGTCTCGAAAATAAAGGGATTCCTGTGATTACCGTCGATACGGATGCGCCATCAAGCAATAGAAGGGCTTATATTGGTTCCAATAATTATTATTCAGGCTTCATCGCAGGAAAGGCTCTTCTTGCTGACACTAAGGGGAAAATAAATGTCGCAATTATTACAGGCAGCTTTCAAGCTAGCCATCAGCAACTCCGTGTGCAAGGATTTAAAGATGCGATTCAGAAGGAAAAACGGGTGAAGATTATTGCGATTGAAGAATCGAAAATTACGAGAATAAGAGCGGCTGAAAAAGCCAATAAAATTTTAACGGAGCATCCAGAGACGAATGCTTTCTTTGGAACAAGCGCATTAGATGGCATCGGAATTGCCCAGACGGTCGTACATTTAAACCGGCAAAAGTCCATGTACATTATTGCATTTGATACTATACAAGATACGATTAATGATATGGAAAAGGGAGTCATTGATGCGACCGTGATGCAGGAGCCATATGAGATGGGATATAAGTCAGTCGAGATGATGATTGCGATTGAAGAAGGAAAACGAGTAACAGAGGTAAATTATACTGAAACCCGTGTCATCCATCGAAGTGATTTACCACTTTCAACAAGTGAACAACAAAAGAGGTCACCATCATGATACGAATCCGTACAAAACTAATCTTTTATTTTATTACTCTAGTTGTACTCGTAAACGGTGTTGCTTTTTATTTGTATAGCAGCAGTGAACAAATTATGCGTGAGTATGACAGCAGTTTCGAACGCTTTTTATTATTAAATGAAATTTCCCAACAAACAAATACACTTGTTGAAAAAATGAATGCCTATATTGTAGAAAAGGATGCGGTTTACCTAAAAGAGTTCAATGAAACGAATAAGCAATTAAGGGCGAATAAAAAAAAGCTTAGCAGTAAAATTGAAACCAAATCTAACTATGTTGATCTGACTAACTATGAAAATATGCTAGAAAGCTTTCTTGATGATAGTTACATCGCTATCAAAGCTTTCCAAGACAATGATATTAATCAATATTCTTCTTATTTTAATGAAGCAACGGATATCTCAGGATATATACAGGAGGCAACACTATCGTTAATCAATCAGGAGCTAACCTCATACCAGCATTTCTATAATCAATTAGCAAAGCGAAATAATTATTATCGTATCACAACCGGCTTATTTTTTAGTGCCGTGTTTATCCTTTGTACAATACTAGCTATTCGCATATCAGGAGGAATTACGGGTCCAATAAAACGCCTTTCACTCGCTGCCAAGGAAATTTCAGCAGGACATTTGACTGGTGAGGATATAAAGGTAACAAGTAAGGATGAATTGAAGCTATTAACGGAAACCTTTAACCAAATGCGGAAAAATATCATTGAACTGGTAAATGAGATTAAGGATAAGTCAGAATTGGATAAGCTTTTGAAGGAGCTGGAACTCAAGAGCCTGCAAAATCAAATTAATCCCCATTTTTTATTCAATACATTAAATAACATTGCAAAAATGGCCTATTTAGAAGAGGCACCGGAAACGACTAGATTAATAGAATCGGTTTCCACTTTATTACGATATAATCTTGTAAATATTGATAAACCCTCTACTTTAAAAGATGAAATAAATGTGGTGAAAGAATATTTTTACATACAGCAAACACGTTTTGGAGATCGTATTACTTTTTTTACACATATTGATGAAAGCTGTATGCATGTATCTATTCCGAGGCTTACTTTGCAACCGATTGTGGAGAATGCTTTTATTCATGGGTTGGAGTCGAAGGAGGAGGGAGGGACTATTACTCTTTCTATTTTTAAAAGGGGAGAACAAATTTCCATCGAGGTGACGGATGATGGCTTAGGCATGGACCAAGAGACAAAAGCTAGATTACTAAATTACGTGAGCGATGACGAAATTCAATCAAATGAGCTTCACAAACGGTCCGGACATTCTACAGGAATTGGCGTTATCAATGTTATTAAGCGTCTGCAGCTTTTTTATCAGCAAAAGGATATTGTTGAAATTGAATCGGAAAAAGGGAAAGGCACTACTTTTCGTTTTAAGATCAAGGGGGTATAATCATGCGTTTAGTCATTGTGGATGATGAAATGCTGGAAAGAAAGGCTTTAACCAAAATGATTCAAAAGGAAATGCCGGAAATAAGAGTGGTTGGGGAAGCGGTTAATGGACGGATGGCGATTGAGCTAGCTACAGAGCTTAAACCGGATATAATGATGATGGATATCAAAATGCCGGGTATTGATGGCGTGGAGGCAGTCAGGGAAATTCGCAAAAAGCATAGGCAAATCAAATTTATTATGGTGTCTGCATTTAATACATTTGAATATGCAAAAGAAGTTATGCAGCAAGGTGTAAAAGAATACCTCTTAAAACCGAGCAAGCAAACTGATGTGTTTGGTGCATTGTCGAGAGTAATGGAAGAGGTTAAGGATGAAAGACGGATCCAAGCTGAGCAACAATCACTTAGGGAAAACCTAAAACGTGCACTTTCGGTCATTGAAACAGAATGGCTTTCCTCGATTCTAAATGATCATATAAGCTTTGAGGCTTGGAGTGAACTCCTTGGAATTGAAGTGAAATCAGGGTTTATTGTCATATTTTCCATACAAGAGAAGGATGGAAATCTCTCGAAAGAAGAAAAGTATCATGTGTTTCAACGATTGAAGGAGCTGTTAAAATCAAGAAGTGAGTGTGTAATGGGACCCGTAGTAGAGAACAAAATTCCTGTGCTCATTTTGTTTAATTCCATCCAAGAAAAAAATCGCATGAAATCACTAGCGATCAAACTGGTTAGAAATGTTGTTTCGTTGCTACGGGATTCCAATTTATCCATTCTTGCAGGGATGGGGCTGCCGTTTCAAACGATAGAAAACCTGCCGAGCTCTTATCATGAAGCGCTGTTGGCGTTGGAGCAGCGAAATCTTCATCAGACAATTGCTTATGCATTTCCAGCAGAAACTAGGAATGAAGGAGTTTTATCATTAGAAAAAGAGAAAGAGTTAGTTGATTACATCAAAATAGGTGACCGCCAACATGTACAGGATGTATTCGAGCTCTATATAAAGGAATTAGAATCTGGGTCAGTGCAAAAACGAGAAAGGATGCTGGAGGAACTATGGATTATTGTTTCAAGAGCACTATATGAATTAGGAATACAAACAGCTCCATACATCTATCCACAAAATCGTACATACGAACAAATTATTGGTGTAACAAGACAATATATCCTTGAGTGTACAGAACTAGTTCAAGCATGGAGAAGCAGCCATATGAAGGGATATTTGTTAAAAGCAAAGGACTATATAACGGATCATTTTCATAAAACCATTACTTTAGAGGAAGTAGCGGAACATGTCGAGCTAAGCCCTTTCCATTTCAGCAAATTATTTAAAGAAAAATATGGAGTGAACTTCATCGATTATGTGACGGATCTTCGCATTGAACAGGCAAAGCACGAAATGTTAAATACGAATAAGAGCTTGAAAGAAATTTGTTTCAGTGTCGGCTACAAGGACCCAAATTATTTTAGCCGCGTCTTTAAAAAGAAAACAGGTGTAGCACCTACTTCTTTTCGGCGTAATAAAAGTCCTTCGTAAACTGGTTAAAGTTTCTTATATGTCTAGCTTCAGGTGAAATTTGCATTACAATTTCAATAGCGCCTTTCGGCTAGCGGATTTCTACGTCACCTTCCTACGATAAGCGGGCATCGACTCGTCCCTAGCCGTGTTTCCTAAATCTTGCGTCGCAAACTACGAAGGTGAAATTGGGAATGTAAATTTCACTCATCCGTACGCCGATGTGCAGGCTTACGCTTTTCTAATAAGACTCAAGTCTTATAAAGAATTAAAGCTAAGGTGCATAGTGAGGAAATGTTTTGTCATATAACATAATAGTTAAGTGAATGGTAAAGGAGAAAAGAACTATTATGAAAAAATTACTAGTGTTTTTGGCTATAATTGCTTGTTTTTATATAATCGGAACGAATCTGCAAAAGGTTTCTTGGCTTCCTTTTGGCAGTAAAGGAACACAGGCTGCTGCGATGCAAAATATTGATTTAATTGATATTGATGCATCAGCTACTGAGGTTACTATCGTTCCCGGTAATCGAGATGATGTAAAAGCGGAGTATAAAGGAAAAGGCAAGCTAAAGGTTTCGCATAGTGGAGCTACTGTAAAGGTTACCTTAAAGCATAATTGGTTAGAAGGCTTTACAATAAAGAATAAAAAGAAACTGACGATTTATATACCTGAAAACTACGATCAAAAAATGGAAGTAAAAATTGGATCGGGATTTCTGCATTTTTCGGGAAAAGCAAAAGAAAATCCGATGAAATTAAAGAAATTATCCATCGATATGAGCTCAGGAATGGTGAACCTAAAAAATTTATACATCCAATCTTATAATCATGTGGGATCTTCAGGAAATGCTCATTTAGATTCCGTAATAGCGGAGGAAGGGAAGATTACCATGAGTTCTGGGAATGTGGAATTAAGCCACTATCAAGGGAAATTAAATGCTAAATTATCCTCTGGTAGACTAACAGCGCAATTCGATCAAGTAAACGATCCAATCAATATAAATGTAACCTCAGGTCTCGTCCAGCTAAATCTTCCTAAGCATTCGGATTTTAGCTTGGATGGTAATGTCGAGAGTGGCATCATATCGTGTGATTTTCCGCTTGATAATAAATCTAAAAGTAGACATAACATAAGTGGTTCTTATGGAACAGGAGAGAACAAGATTACGGTAAAAGTGTCGAGTGGGATGGTAAATATTCATTAGACTTTGGTGGCCCTATAGCAGGGTCATCTTTTTTGGTTATTGAATGATCTAATAACGGCAAGAAGTAAAGTGCATTTTGGATTTAATGATTTACGAATTAATAAGTTTTGAATTACTTAAACAATTTCACGAGTTTGAGTGCGTTTACGAGTTTGTTCCATTGTTCAATAAGTGTTTCATAATCTTAATAAATATTTTAAGGGTTTATTAATTATTTTGATTTTAAAATTAAAATAATTAATAAAATGTATTTACATTTTTAAATATATGTAATATGATATTGATAACATTAAGAGAGGAGAAAAATATGGCTTACCCACTTATCACAAACTGTCCTGTTTGCAGCGAAGCGTTGAAAATTACAAAATTACAGTGTACGCATTGTCATACGACAATTGAAAATGAATTTGAGCTATCCAAGTTTGCGACTCTCAGTCAAGAACAGCTGTTTTTTATAGAAATATTCCTCAAGAGCCGCGGAAATATTAAAGAAGTTGAAAAAGAATTGGGGATTTCCTACCCAACTGTACGTGGTAAGTTGAGCGAAGTTATATCCGCGCTTGGGTATGACGAAAAGAAAAGCGATGTAGATGATAAGAAAGTAATTACCATGCTTGAAAAGGGAGAAATCTCTCCTGATGAAGCATTAAAAATCATAAAGGGGAATTAAAGGAGGAGCTAGATGATGAAAGAAGAAATTACGAAAGTACTTACAATGGTTCAAGAAGGCAAGCTTGATTCAGATGAGGCGAGTGAACTAATTCAAGCATTAAAGGAAAAAGACTCCACTCCAGTTGCGGTCAAAGGGTCGAACTACCTTGATAAAATGTTGAAAATTCGCGTACTATCCGAGGAAGGCGACAATGTAAAGGTAAACATGCCATTACGACTAATCAAGATTGCTTTAAAAACAGGCCTTAGCATTGCTTCGGCGATACCTGAGTCCGCTAAGTATGTAAAAGATATCAATGTTCTTGACGTGGAGCTGATTTTAGAAGCAATTGAAAACGAATTGTCTGGTCAAATTATCGATGTCGAGAGTAAGAATGGCGAAAAAGTTTCCGTCGTTATTGAGTAATTGTCATGTTAAAAGTTAAAGTGAAACTTAAAGACAAGAAAGAATTCACGGTTCCACTACCTTATGCACTTTTACAAGCTGGTGGTTGGGTTGTATCTTCACCTTCACTGTGGAAATTTGTAAATAGTACGTTTATCCAGAAAAACGTGGAAGAAAAAGCAAAATCGTTTATTCCAGCATCAATTGATCGTAAAGCGGTTAGGCAGTTATTGAGAGAATTCAGACGATATCGCGGATTAACGATTGTTGAAGTGAAAGATAAAGATGGAACAGAGGTCGTTGTGAGATTATAAATGCTGAGGCATTCCAATAGGGGTGTCTTTTTCTGTGTAAAAAATATATTGTTGGTCGACCTGCTTTAACAAGTGAAATTAACCCCTCAAATTTCAACAAGCCTTTATAAGGGACGAATAACAGCCAGGTTGGCTAACATTTACATACTGAGTTGTGAGCGGAAGCTTATGAATGTTTTTGGGCTATATAAAAAGAGGAAAAAGGGAAGTTTTGTAGAAGACCTAATATACTATCATTTTTGAGGTGATGAATTGGCTAAGAAACTACGAACAGTTCCTATTATTATTTTTATGCTGGAGGCTTTATTAAGGAGACTCCCACAAACTCATCCTAAAAGAAGTGACATCGAAAAAGAATTGTCTAGGCGATGGGCGGGATTTCGAGGAGAGCAAAGTCTAGATTACTATGTTGAAAGTTTTTTTAATCGTGAAGAGTATGCTGTTTTTCATGATTTGCGTCTCCCGATTTCAATCGAAACATTTTTTCAAATTGACACCCTAATCATAAACCCCAGTTTTTTCATCATTTTTGAAGGCAAGCACATTTTAGGAGAGCTATTTTTCGATCCCAATCAACTAGAACGAACATTGGATGGTAAGGTGGAAATATTCTCTAATCCGATTCTTCAAGCGGAAAATCAACAATTTTTTTTATCAGCTTTGTTGGAAAAATACTCTATACCCCGAGTGCCGAATACCTCCTTTGTAGTGATCACCAACCCGAATTCCATCATTAAACCTAATCCAGATTATCCCGCCGTTTCTCAAAAAGTCATACGCCCAGCCGCGATTCGATCCAAGTTAGATATGATTAGACAAAAATTTCGGAATCCAATTTTAGATAAAAAAGACATACAGAAAGTTACACGTCTGCTGCTAAAACTGCACACACCAGCTTGGCCAAAGGTAATGGAGAGATTTCAAATAAGTGAGGACGAGCTTTTGCCCGGTATTTACTGTGAAGGCTGTAACCACCTAACTATTAAAAGAATCAGAAGAAATTGGACCTGCACTACCTGCGGAAAAACAGATAAAAAGGCAATTTTCAAACTCTTAATTGACTATACCCTACTTCAAGATTCTAAAATTACTAATCGAAAGTTTAGAGAACTCACGGGAGTATCATCAGTTCATATGGCTTCGAAAATTCTAAAGTCTCTTAATCTCCCATATAAAGGCGAGCTAAGGCATAGGGCATATGAATTGAGCGTAGAGCAACTTCAAAAACTCCTAGATATGTGATTTAAGAGGTGGCTAATAAGCTGAGCGTGATGGCTAATAGAATAGAGTGATGGCTAATAGAAACGGTTAATGGCTAATAGGCTGAATGTGACGGCAAATTGAAACGGTTAATGGCTAATAGAATAGAGTGATGTCTAATAGAAACTTATGAGGGCTAATAAGCTGAGCGTGATGGCAAATAGAAACGTATGATGGCAATAGAATAGAGTGATGGCTAATAGAAACGGTTAATGGCTAATAGGCTGAATGTGAA
>NZ_JBYSWK010000004.1:34144-34767 GCF_058781025.1 Heyndrickxia sp. FW510-T9
GCAAATAGAAACGTATGATGGCAATAGAATAGAGTGATGGCTAATAGAAACGGTTAATGGCTAATAGGCTGAATGTGAGGGCTAATAGAAACGGTTAATGGCTAATAGGCTGAGCGTGATGGCTAATAGAAGCGGATAATGGCTAATAGGCTGAGCGTGATGGCTAATAGAAGCGTATGAGGGCTAATAGAATAGAGTGATGTCTAATAGAAACGGTTAATGGCTAATAGGCTGAATGTGATGTCTAATAGAAGCGTATGAGAGCTAATAGAACAGAGTGATGTCTAATAGAAACGTATAATGGCAAATAGGCTGAATGTGACGGCTAATAGAAACGGTTAATGGCTAATAGGCTGAATGTGATGTCTAATAGAAGCGTATGAAGGCTAATAGAATAGAGCGATGGCTAATTGAAGTGTATGAGGGCTAATAGAATAGAGTGATGTCTAATAGAAGCGTATGAGGGCTAATAAGCTGAGCGTGATGGCAAATAGAAACGTATGAGGGCAAATAGAATAGAGTGATGGCTAATAGAAACTTATGATGGCTAATAGAACAGAGTGATGTCTAATAGAAACGTATAATGGCAAATAGGCTGAATGTGACGGCTAATAGAAACGGTT
>NZ_JBYSWK010000004.1:34866-162330 GCF_058781025.1 Heyndrickxia sp. FW510-T9
TAATGGCTAATAGGCTGAATGTGATGGCTAATAGAAACGTATAAGGGCTAAAAGGAGCAGAAAATAGCTAATAGAAATACATGAACGATTGACTGAATCAAAAAATGATAAATATAACTTTAACGAAACTGACCACAAAAAAATACAGATAATCGCAAAATAGTGAAGGCGCTTACAAATATTTTTAAAGGAATTGTTTGATAAATTAAAAGAGAAAGATAACGCTTTCAAAACCAAAGGGGGAAATGAAGTGAAAAAGAAAGGGCTTCTCATTGCAATGGCAATGATGCTTGTTTTTGCACTTGCTGCTTGTAGCTCCAAATCGAACGGTGACAAAAAGAATAAAAAGCAAGAACTGGAAATCTTCAGCTGGTGGACAGGTGCCGGTGAGGAAGATGGTCTTAAAGCTTTATTGAAATTATTTGGTGATAAATATCCTGATATTAAGGTAAATAATGCAGCTGTTGCTGGTGGTGCGGGTACAAATGCAAAGGCTGTACTTGCAAGCAGGATGCAAGGAAATGATCCGCCATCAACCTTCCAGGTGCACGGTGGGGCTGAATTGAATTCTGGATGGGTTGCAGCTGGTAAGATGCAATCATTAAACGATTTGTACAAGGAACAAGGCTGGGATGATAAGTTTCCACAATCCTTAATCGATATGGTTAGTAAGGATGGAAATATTTATTCCGTTCCGGTCGATATCCATCGCGGGAATGTATTATGGTATAACAAAAAAATCTTTGAGGACAACGGTTTACAGCCGCCAAAAACATTTGATGACTTTTTTGATGTTGCAGAAGCTTTAAAAGCAAAAGGCATTACTCCACTAGCATTAGGGGATAAAGAACCTTGGACAGCAACCATGATATTTGAAAATATTTTAGTTGCCAATCTTGGTGCTGATGGCTACAACAAGCTATGGACTGGTGAAATACCTTTAGATGATGCAAAGGTAAAGGAATCAGCAGGAATGTTTAAGAAAATGATGGGCTATATAAACAATGACCATAGTTCGCGCGATTGGCAAGATGCCTCACAGCTAGTGGCAAAAGGCGAAGCTGCAATGAATATTATGGGTGATTGGGCAAAAGGCTATTTTGTAAATGATTTGAAATTAACATTAAACCAAGACTTTGGCTACACAACAACTCCGGGATCATCAGGAATGTTCATGATTATTACTGACACGTTTGGCTTGCCTAAAGGGGTCGATAACGTAGCAGACGTAAAGAAATTCCTAAGCCTTCTTGGATCTGTTGAAGGTCAAGATGCTTTCAACCCATTAAAAGGATCGATTCCAGCTCGTGTGGATGCTGACCCTTCCAAATATGATGATTATGGGAAAGCAACGATAGAAGACTTTAAAACAGCTGATCTTGCTCCAAGTTTAGCACATGGTTCTGCTGCACCAGAAGGCTTCGTTACGAAGGTGAACCAAGCAGTTAATATTTTCGTAACACAAAAAGATGTCAATGCATTCGTCAGCAGTTTGAAAAATGCTTCTGGTGACTTGAAAAACTAAAAATTATTTAACAAATATATATGTCTAGCGCAAGCAGCCGTCGGCTAGCGGATTTCTATGTCTCCTTCCTGCGGGTAAGGGCATCAGGTGAAATTTGAAATGCTAATTTCACTCGATGAAATTAAACTTCAAATTTCACTCATCCGTACGCCGAGGAACAAGGCGCTTGCGCTTTTCTTATTAGGGGGTAGAGTATGGAATCACCTATTGTGGTCAAGAAGAGTCCTTCTCCCGTTATGAAGACGAAACCAAAAAGAAAAAGACGCTTTTCGGTCGATCATACATTAGCATTATTATTTTTATTACCGTCAATCCTATTAATCGCCATTTTTGTGTATGGCTTTATTGGCTGGACGGGATTTGTATCTTTGAGCAACTGGAATACACTCGTACCGGATTTTTCATTTGCCGGATTAAAGAACTTTATATTCTTGTTTCATGATTATAGATTCCAGGCAGATGTGCGGAATACGGTTGTTTTTACTATTCTTTTCATTGGTGTTGTTCTCCTTTTAGGACTTGTGCTTTCGATTATTCTTGATCAAAAAATTCGCGGGGAATCGATATTTCGAAATGTTTTTTTCTTTCCAATGGCCTTATCCTTTATTGTTACAGGTGTAGTATGGCAGTGGATTTTACACCCATCGACTGGTGTGAATTTATTTTTAAAAAAATTCGGGATTGAACCGCTTTGGTATACCGATACTCATATTTTAGCAGGCTTTAAACTCGGGCAAATTGAGGTAGGAGCACCGGTCGCAATTATTGCCGTTGTGATTGCAGCGGTTTGGCAAATGACAGGTTTTTCCTTAGCTATGTATTTGGCTGGTCTTCGCGGTATTTCCGATGAATTAAAAGAAGCTGCCCGAATGGATGGTGCCTCTGAATTTCAAGTATATTGGAAGGTCATTATCCCATTATTAAGGCCAATTTCAGTAAGTGTCGTCATTATCATGGCACATATTTCATTGAAAATCTTTGATCTCATCTTTTCGATGACAGGACCTGGGGCGAACTTCGTAACAGATGTTCCAGGAGTCTATATGTTTGAAACTACCTTCCGCGGTAATTATTATGCTAATGGAGCTGCTATTGCGATTATCATGCTTATTACGGTTGCAGTTTTCATTATTCCGTATTTAATCCTGAGTCGAAGAGGTGAATCAAGTGGCTCTTAGACGATTATCCAAACCAATGCTGTATTTTATTCTAATTGTTCTTTGTTTACTTTTTATCATGCCTGTTTACGTCATTTTGGTAACAAGTATTAAACCACTTGATCAAGTTACTTTAAGTGATATGTGGAAGCTGCCGACATCATTCGATTTTAGCAGCTACAAAATAGCTTTTGAAAAATTAGCACCAAATTTTGTGAATTCACTTTATCTAGTAATTCCGGCCACGATTCTATCTGCTCTTTTGGGAGCACTTAATGGCTATGTCTTATCGAAATGGCGATTTAAAGGATCGGAAATTATATTTACAGTGATTTTATTTGGGATGTTTATTCCGTATCAAAGCATCTTAATCCCATTGATTGAATTTTTGCGGAATATAGGACTATATAATACAATTCCAGGTTTAATCTTAGTCCATGTTGTATATGGAATCCCGATTACAACATTGATGTTTCGAAACTTCTATGCCAATATTCCTTTTTCCATGATTGAGTCAGCCAAAATAGACGGAGCAGGGTTCTTAAGAATTTTCTATTATATTATGATTCCGTTGTCATTATCTGGATTTGTTGTAGTGGCTATCTGGCAGTTTACGAATATCTGGAATGAGTTTTTGTTTGCGGTTACAATTACAACTTCGGATCAACAGCCAATCATGGTGGCCTTGCAAAACTTGTCGGGAAGCCAAATTGTCCAGTGGAACGTGCAAATGGCTGGAGCCCTGCTCGCAGCACTCCCTACCTTATTGGTTTATATTTTCTTAGGAAAGTATTTCGTGAAAGGGTTATTGGCTGGATCTGTTAAAGGATAGAACAGTTAGCGTGGTCGCTAGCTGTTTTTTCTGTGTAAAAAATAGGTTGTGGTCAATATGCTAACATTTACTATTCTACTTGGAACTGAATAATAATGTACAACCTCATTGGAAACGCTTTCATTTTCCGTATGTTTAACATATCATAGATATGTAGATTGTTAAAATAAGGGGTTGTTATTGTTGAAGGATAAAAAGCGATTTGAAACAGAAGCTATTCATACGGGATATGAATCATTAGATTTTCAAGGAAGTCTTGTCCCACCTCTTTTTCAAACATCAACGTTTACTTTTCCGACTGCTGAAGTTGGGGAGAAGCGGTTTGCTGGTGAGGCAGAAGGCTATATATATTCTAGATTAGGGAATCCGACGGTTACCATCTTACAGGAAAGAATTGCTGCTCTTGAAGGAGGAGAGGCTGCACTTGCGTTTTCATCTGGAATGGCCGCTGTTTCAGCGACTCTTTTTCATTTAACAAAATCCGGTAACCATATTCTATGCTCGGAAGGAATTTACGGATGCACATTTGGACTTTTGCAGTTGATGGAAAAAAACTTTGGGATAAGTCATGATCTTGTTTCCTTTGAAAATGAAGAAGAAGTGAGAAAATCTATAAAGGATAACACGACTTGCATCTATATTGAAACACCAATTAATCCTACGATGAAATTAGTAGATTTGGAAATGGTAGTCCGAGTTGCACAGGAAAAGAATATTCCGGTAGTCGTAGACAACACATTTTGCTCACCATATCTTCAACAGCCACTTACGATAGGCTGTGACTATGTCCTTCACAGTGCGACAAAATATATCGGAGGACATGGTGATGTTATTGCTGGACTTGTAATTGGTAGAAAAGAAGAAATGGATAGAATGGCTATGACCACTCTCAAGGATATTGGAGGGATAATGAGCCCGTTTGATGCATGGCTTCTACTGCGCGGATTAAAAACATTGCCGGTTCGAGTGGACCGCCATTGTGAAAATGCAAGGAAAATTGCTGAAAAACTAAAGGAGCACCCAAAGGTGAAAACGTTACTTTATCCTGGGGATGAATCATTTCCTCAATATGAGTTAGCGAAGCGACAAATGCGTTACCCAGGAGGGATGATAAGCTTTGAGGTTGACGGTACAAAACAGGATGCGCAAAAATTACTAAACCGCTGTCAGCTTATTAAAATTGCTGTGAGTTTAGGAGATGCGGAAACACTTATTCAACATCCGGCTACGATGACCCATGCTGTTGTCCCAGAAGAAGAGCGGTTGAAAATGGGAATATCCGATACATTAATTCGTTTATCTGTAGGGTTAGAGGCATGGGAGGATATTTGGGAGGATTTAAGTCAAGCGTTGAATTTTTAGGGCAGGATGTTTATCCTGTCTTTTTTGTATAAAAAAGCAGTATTGCACAAACCGATAGCGAACACACTAAATTTACTTTTTCATTATAGATGGTAGCGTCAAGGAACGGGCCGTCATGTGAGTTCTCTGTGTAAAAAAACATGATTTTATGAGGAATGAATAACAGCAGCATAAAAGATGAGAGAGTCGGCAGACATTTACAATCTAGGCCAGTGAGTGGTATCTTTTTATTTTGAATCTTATTTTAAATTACTTACATAGGTCTAAATACCTAAAACGTGCCGTTCATCATCAGTTTCGGTCTGTTCGATGGGGATTTCGTGCCGTTCAAGAAAGAAATCGTGCTGTTCATCCAAAACGTAACGTGGTTTTAATATAAAACTACGAAACTTCTTCTAGTTGAAGTGAAAAATAGCAATTTCCAACCATATTGACTCAAAATTCTTGCATTCTAAACGTATTTCCTATGTACTCTCAATATTTTATTATATAAATGAGGATGTATACTTCAGCAGTCGAGGTGTTATAACCATGAAAAAGAAAATTTACATAACAAGAAAGCTTCCACAGGGTATCTATGAAAAACTTGCCAGTAATTTCGAAGTGAAAATGTGGGAAAAGGAAAATCAACCGGTACCACGAGAAACCTTAATAGAGGAAATCAAAGATATTGATGGATTGTTTTGTCTACTAACCGAAACTATTGATCATGAAGTAATCGAGAATGCCCGGAATCTAAAAGTAATAGCGAATATGGCTGTTGGTTTTAACAATATTGACATTCACACAGCATCAAAAAAAGGCATAATAGTTACAAATACACCAGGAGTATTAACGGAAACCACAGCAGATCTTACCTTCGCATTATTAATGGCAACCGCAAGAAGAGTGGTGGAAGCATCTGATTATTTGCGAAATGGAGAATGGAATACATGGTCGCCGATGCAGTTAACTGGGAAGGATATTCACGGTGCTACCTTGGGGATTATTGGAATGGGGAGAATCGGGCAGGCGCTTGTGAAACGGGCAAAAGGTTTCGATATGAATGTCATTTACTATAACCGATCTCGAAAACCTGCTGTTGAAAAAGAAATGGCGGTCGAGTTTGTCGAGCTCGAGGAACTCCTTCAAAAATCGGATTATGTCAGTATCCTCATCCCTTACAGTCCAGAGGTTCACCATTTGATAGGTGAAAAAGAATTGAAACTAATGAAGAAGTCAGCAATTATTATCAACACAGCACGCGGCGGAATAGTGGATGAAGTTGCCCTTTATCATGCTTTGAAAAAAGGTGAAATTTGGGGAGCTGGATTGGATGTATTTGAACAGGAGCCATTAAGCTTGAATTCTCCACTTTTAACTTTAAACAATGTTGTAACGCTACCCCATATTGGAAGTGCAAGTGAAGCAACTAGATTAAAAATGGCGGACCTGGCTGCGGAAAATATTATTCGTGTTTTAAATGGGGAGGTTGCTTTAACAGCAGTGAATTAATGAAAGGCTTATACACGAGCTATCAGGAATAAGAGATTGTTGTTATCTCTTATTCCTGATAGCGGTAATCCAAAACCAAAGCACTTGGATAAAAGATTCATCTCCGAAGCTAACATCTAGAAAACAAATTTCCTATAGTCAAAAATAATCCCCAGTACAAAAAAGATAATCAGGAGAAAAATAAACAGCAAATAGCATATCGTACATTTTCTTAACAATATCAGAGAAATAGAGGAGTTTAAGGCATAATGAGCGGCTGATAATCCTGCAAGCAAGCCCATAAAGAGAAACCACGGTTCGTAAAAGAAAAGATCCCATAATGCTAGACTGTGAGTATTTAATTCTGCCCAGCCTTGAAAATCAATAGTAATAATCCCAGCCAAAAAGAGTGCCTTTGTCAGCATTCCGCTAATCCCGTGAGCAATTAAAAAGGCGGCACCGAGAAGGGGAGGGACAAGCATAACGAGCGGATGGATGTTCCTCCCACTAAATATTGGAATCCACCGAGGAACGTTTTTCCCCCAAGGCTTCACTAGCCCCAGTAAGCAAAAGCCACATAACATTATGAAAACTCCCGCGATGTAGCTAGCCTTGTATACAGATTCCGGATCTTTCATGATACCGTATGTGGTAATAATTCCGCCTCCCGCAGCCTCTAAAAATCGAACAAATACCGCATACAAGACGGCCCAAATACATCCAACGTAGGCAGACCATACTGACTTTTTCGCAAATCGTTCAAATGCATTCATTTTTTCTTCATTGACTTGATACATGTAAGAAGTCACTCCTTTTATTTGTTTAAGTAATACTTCCACACGGGCTGTCAGCTCATCAGGATGAAAGAGCTTAGTCATGTAATTATCCTCAAAATGAAGTCCTTGCAGTTTTATCGTCGATAGCGGTTCTGGCTTGTAAGTAAAAGAATATTTTTTTTTTAGCTCTGTCTAAACTGGGAAGCGTATATCAAGATTGGCAAGGTCGGTTTCCTCCCTTTGTTTAACAGCACTTTCACCAAAGGTCAACCATGTGTACCCTTATATCATCGCTCCCTTAAATATCCATACAATGAAGCAACAATTACTTGGTAAACTTTATTTTCATCGCTTCCCCTGTTTTTTTAAAAAAAGTCATATATTCCTAGTTTATCTTTTCGTTCGTTCAAGATTCAAGAACAAATGAAAAAAGGTCCATCCATTTGGACAGACCTTGTATTTATTTTCCAACATGCTTTACTACAGCTTTTACCCTAGGCATGAACATGGAAGCCAATAAGCCTATTATGGCAATTACTACCATGACTATGAATAAATGATGGATCCCCGACACGATAACGGCTCTTAGAGATGCTTGCGCTGCCTCGGAAACTGCATGCCCACTATTAGGGTTAATCAGTTTATTTAGATTGACTGCATTGACATCAGGATTTGTACGTTGAGTCAATAGTTTTCCTGTGACAATGGAATTAAAATAAGTTCCTAGTAAAGCTACTCCGACTGACTGCCCTAGTGTCCGAAAAAAGGTATTGGATGCAGTTGCTGCCCCACGTATGGACCAATCAACAGATGATTGGACGGTAACAGTTGTAATCGTCATTACCATCCCGAATCCAAGACCTGCAAGTGCGGACATAAGATAGAACATTAACTCGGAAGTATGAATGGTAAACAGCATTAACCAAATGGCTGATAGAAGGATGATAAGTGTACCAATAGCAATTGTCACTCGTTCTCCATATTTAACGAGGATACGTCCACCTGAAAATGAACCAATCATCCAAGTTATCGACAACGGTGCAAGCATAAGACCAGAAATCGTCGCTCCATGTCCAAGTACTCCTTGCACCCACATCGGAATATAAACGGTTAAACCAATAAGAACCGCACTTGCCAATAAAGCAACTGCATTGGCAACAGAAATCGAACGAATTCGGAAAAGAGCCAACGGGATGAGCGGTTCCTTCACCTTTGATTCAATAAAAAGAAATGCTCCTATAAACAGAATAGCTATGATAAATATTCCGATAATCGATGGAGATGTCCAATTATGTGTTTCCCCACCGCGTTGTAAGGCAAATAACAGTGCAAGCATACCAATGCTAAAAGTAAGTGAACCTGCAAAATCAATACTTTTCTTCGTTTTTTCAAGTTTTTCCTTTAAAGATACACTGACCATCAAAATAGATAACAAGCCAAAGGGCACATTAATATAAAAAATCCAATGCCATGACAGCTGATCCACAAAAAAGCCTCCGATTAAAGGACCAATAACACCAGCAATTCCCCATGCAGCACCCATAAATCCGAGAATTTTCGCACGTTTTTCATGAGGATAAATATCGGCGATAATCGTGGTTGTAACAGGCATTACGGCTCCAGCGCCAATTCCCTGAATCGCACGAAAAATAATCAGCTGTTCCATTGAGTGTGATAAACCGCAAAGACCAGAACCAATTAAAAACACAATAGTTCCTACAATAAAAATAAACTTTCTTCCGTACAAATCTGATAACTTCCCAAAAACAGGTACGGTCACCGCAGATGTCAGTAAGTATATAGCGAATACCCAATTCATGAGTTCAATTCCTTTTAAATCACTGACAATCGTTGGCATTGCCGTACTGACAATGGTACCTTCAATTGCCGTTAAAAAGGTGGCCACAAATAGGGCGATCGTTACGGAACGTATATTTGTTGTTTGCATTATAATCCTCCGTTAAGTTAAATCTGCGAATATATGCATCCTATTATTTTAGCATAGATTTCTATTGCATTTGAAGAAATCAGTGACAATAGTAGCAGAAAACGAAAATGGTCGGATGAAAAAATCTCTATCTAGCAACTGATTTTGCTCCCCAAAAAAGGACTTTACCCCCAAAATAAAACTACTACAGTCGTTCAGGCGAAAAGGATATAGGTAAAATTTAGTATTTTTTGTATTCCAAATTAAATTTTACTATAAATGGATGTTTAGTACTAGTTGGATGTTTATGGATGATACTGGATAAACACTCACTAAAATGGAAAATCAGGGTATTTTCCGAAAAAAGAATCATAGTTCTTTAGTCTAATAAAATATATGAAGGCTACACCATATTTCCCATTTATTAAAAGTCAGACAAATATCGACTTGCTTTGACACATTTTTTTCGGCAAAAAATATACATTTAAATGGACAACAAGGACCTTCAACAAGGAGAAAAAGAAAAGGAGGGTTGGGGTTGTCATTTTTTTGACCTTTTTTTCAAAAATTGAGGGGAGGAAAAAAGATGTTGAAAAAGAAAAATTTCAAAAAGACTACTAGTATCCTAGCAACAGTCTTACTATCTACATCACTGCTTGTTCCAAGTTTTTCTAATGCCGAAGCAGTGAAAGGTAAACCGTACACATCAGTTTTTGATGGAAAGAATGTAACCAGTGTGAAGCTTAGTGATAGACTTTTGAAGCAATTCACGAAGGCAGATGAAAAGGTAACGTTCTTAATCAAATTCAAAGAACAAGCAGATACGAATAAAGCAGCAAAAGTCGCAACCGAAAAAGCGGTGAAGGGGAAATTATCCGCTCAGAAGGCTAAGCTGGCAAAGAGATCGGCAGTTGTGTCGGAATTAAGAGCAACTGCGATGGAAACGCAGCATGATGTTCTAAGTTACTTAAAAATAGAGAAAAAGAATGGTAACGTAAAAGATTATGAGTCTTTTTACATCGTAAACGGTATGGCTGTTACTGCGACGAAAGAAGTTGCCGAGAAGCTAGCACATATGGAAGGAGTCGATAAAATTCTTCCAAATGAAACTCGACAGCTTTTTGGTGGTGGGACAGCAATAAATACTGGTGCAAAAACGGAGTCCACTACAGTGGGAAAAACAGCGGACATGCCTAAAGCAAAAACAAGCAGTATTGAGTGGAATATAGAGCGAGTTGGCGCTCCGCAAGTTTGGAATATGGGCATCGATGGAACTGGAACAGTGGTAGCGAATATCGATACTGGGGTTCAATGGGATCACCCCGCATTAAAGGAAAAATATCGCGGCTATGACCCGGCACATCCAACTGCTCCAAACAATGAAATGAACTGGTTTGATGCAACAGCAGGGCGTGCGACTCCTTATGATGACCTAGGACATGGTTCTCATACAATGGGAACGATGGTTGGTTCTGAGCCAGATGGTTCTAATCAAATTGGGGTAGCGCCTGGTGCAAAATGGATTGCTGTTAAAGCCTTCACGGCTGCTGGCGGTACAGATGCAGATCTACTAAGAGCTGGTGAATGGATTATCGCTCCTAAAGATGCTGCTGGTAATCCACATCCTGAAATGGCGCCGGATGTTGTGAATAACTCATGGGGTGGAGGATCTGGATTAGACGAATGGTATCGTGATATGGTGAAAAACTGGAGGGCTGCAGAAATCTTTCCAGAATTTTCAGCAGGTAACACAGACTTGTTTAACCCTGGTGGACCTGGTTCTGTTGCAAACCCTGCTAACTATCCTGAATCATTCGCAACAGGTGCAACAGACATTAACAATAAATTAGCAAGCTTTTCTTTACAAGGACCATCTCCATACGGTGAAATTAAGCCGGAAGTGTCTGCACCGGGAGTCAACATTCGCTCTTCTGTTCCAGGTGGAGTGTATGAAGGCGGTTGGAATGGAACATCAATGGCAGGTCCGCATGTTTCGGCAGTTGTTGCATTATTGAAGCAAGCCAATGCGTCCTTAACAGTTGACCAAATTGAGGATATTTTAACGAATACTGCAACACCGTTAACAGATTCAACATTCCCTCAGTCACCTAATAACGGTTACGGATATGGTCTCGTAAATGCATTTGATGCTGTTTCCTCCGTTTTAAGTGGATTAGGAACGGTAAAAGGTCAAGTTGCAAAAGAGGGGAATGATAACGAACCTCCTACGTTTACACATGAAGCACCAACTGAAACGTATGCTGGCATGGATTTAACTTTAACCGCTAATGTTTCAGATAATGTAAGCGTTGCATCTGTTACGCTTCAATATCAAGATAAAGATGGCAACTGGCAAGATGTTGATGCTACTCGTACATCAGGTGACTATAAATCTGGTGAATATCAAGCAGTAGTACCGGGTAATCAAATTGCTGTACCTTCTATAAAATACCGTTGGAAGATCAATGACTTCGGTAATAATGAAGTTACAAGCAACCAGTATCAAGTAGATGTAAAACCGGGAATCACTGTAGGCTATTTCCAAGACTTTGAATCTACTCCAACTGGTTGGTATTCCTATGGAACAAATGATTCGTGGCAATGGGGTGTTCCAACATCCGGACCAAATAGTGCTTTTTCAGGTCAAAAAGTATATGCTACTAATCTATCAGGAAATTATGATAACAATGCGAACATGACGCTTGTTATGCCTCCAATTGATTTACCTTCAGGAAATGCCTATTTACAGTTTAAAAACTGGTACGATTTAGAGACTAGATACGATTTTGGTACAGTATTCGTCTCTACAGATCGCGAAAACTGGACACAGCTTTTACAAGTGAATGGTCAATCAGGTGGATGGGTAGATAATGAAGTGAATCTATCTAACTATAGCGGCCAAAGAATTTACATTGGTTTTAATGTGAAGACTGATATTAGTGTTCAAAAAGCAGGATGGTATTTAGATGATGTGAAGCTTTCAGCAACTTCTATGAGTGGCTCAGGTTCTAAGATAGGAGTGCATAATACTTCTATGAATCTAGGTGTGGACCAAAGCGGTGACAAGGATTCTCTTAAAATAGAAAAGGTAGATCCAGCTTCTGTTAAGCCAGAACTACCTAAAAAGGATGCCCCTCCAGCCAAAGAGGAACAAATTAATCCTACACTATTGCCGATGGGTGCGCAAGTAAGTGTTCTTGAAACAGGGCGCTCTGTCTATACAAATCCGGCAAATGGTGAATATCAATTTTCACACGCTTCTGGTACGTATACTTTACAAGCGGAAGCTTACGGATACCAATCTGAACAACAACGTGTGAATATTGAACGAGATGGCGTTGCTACAGCTAATTTTGTTTTACATGAATTAGCGAAAGGCCATATCAGCGGTACTGTTAAAAACAAGTCTACTGGTGAGCCTTTACAAGATGCAACACTTCTTCTTGTAGAAGATGCTGCTGTTACACCAGTTCAAACAGATGCAAATGGACACTATGATATTACAGCGTATGAAGGAGATTATACGCTTAAAGTATTGGCACCGTATTACCATAGTCAAGAAATTGCGGTTACGGTGAATGGAGATGCAACGACTGAGAAGAACATTGATTTAGTACCAATTATTAGTTACCCAGGTGGAGAAATCGGCTATGATGATGGAACAGCCGAAAACGCTCATGCTTTCTATGATGCAGGAAATGGTTGGGCAGTGAAGATGTCCTTACCAGAAGGCAAAAAAACAGCGATTGTAACAGCTGGAGTATTCCGTTTCTGGACAGCAGACTGGCCAACGCCTGGCGGTACTGATTTTAAAGTAGAAGTATGGGATGCATCAGGCGGTAATGGGGCACCTGGTAAGAAGATCGCTGGCCCAATTAGTGCACAAGCACTTCGAAACGGAGAATGGACTGTCGTCGATCTTTCCTCACAAGGAATTGTGGTGAATGGTGACTTCTATATGGTTTACATTCAATCGAATCCAAATCCTAATGCACCTGGACTTGCAACAGATGAAGACGGTCCAAATGCAAAACGCAGCTGGCAAATGGTTGGTGGTGCCTGGTCACAATCACCGGCGGACGAAGGAAACTATATGATTCGTGCTCGCGTTAATTATGAAGTAGATGTACCGGTGATTACTTCACCTAAAGATGGTTTATTTACAAATCAAGAAAAAGTTACAGTTGAGGGTACCGCTTCCCCAACGACAGATGTTCAGCTATTTAACAATGGTAAGGAAGTGGCAACGGTAAAAGCATCAAATGATGGAAAATTCTCCGCTGATGTAACACTTTCAGAAGGGGATAATGTGTTAACAGCTAAAGCTTCTGTTGCTTCCGGTTCAACGGAGTTGTCTGCACCAGTGAAAGTAGTTTACGATAAAACTAATCCTACGTTAACGATTGACAGTCCGAAAAATAATGATAAAACAAATCGTGAAACAGTAACTGTGGAAGGAACAGTTAGCGATGCTAATCTTGACTTTGTAAAAGTCAATGGTGAAAAGGCGACTGTAACAGATGGTAAATATTCAAAACGTATTATGCTGGAAACAGGTGAAAATCTCATCAAAGTTGTCGCACAAGACAAAGCAGGTAATAAAGTAACGAAGAAAGTTACCGTCTTTGCAAAATACACAGCACCTGAAATTCAAAATTTATTGCCTAATGGTGATAAGAATTTGAAAAAAGGAGACTCCATCAAAATAGAATTTGATAGTGAGCCTGGTTTAAAAGCAACATTCGCCATTCACATGCCGCTTACGAATGTGACATCAAGCGACAATGCAACTGAACTGCCAATGATGGAATCATCTCCAGGACATTATGTCGGTTACTGGACAGTTCCAAGCAATACAAAAGCAGATGGCGCTGTGATTGAAGTGAAAGTTGTAGATGATTACAGTAACACTTCAACAAAGTTAGCCGCTGGTAAGCTTTATATTAAGTAGGATGTAGATGAGGTGGTGCCAGGCACCACCTTGTTTTGTTTTTGTAGAGGTGTTCATTTTCGAAATTGCATTTAGCTCCGGAGATAATGGTCATAATGAAATTCGGAATGTGTCGTTTGACACAGGAGAAATTGAGGAACGGTCACATTCAAGGAAAGAACGTGCCCGTTGTGGTAAGAAAAGCAAAAGAAAGGTCACATTCAAGGAAAGAACGTGCCCGTTGTGTTGAGAAAAGCAAAAGAAAGGTCACATTCAAGGAAAGAACGTGCCCGTTGTGTTAAGAAAAGCAAAAGAACGGTCACATTCAGTGAGAGAACGTGCCCTTTGTGTAGAGAAAAGCAAAAGAAGGGTCACATTCAAGGAAAGAACGTGCCCGTTGTGTTGAGAAAAGCAAAAGAAAGGTCACATTCAGGGAAAGAACGTGCCCGTTGTGGTGAGAAAAGCAAAGGAACGGTCACATTCATGATAAGAACGTGCCTGTTGAAGCAAGAAATACAGACGAACGGTTACATTCAAGATCTGAACTTGACCAATGCGTCAGAAATGTATGCCAACAGTATAAATTACGCCTCATAATCCCATTAATTATTTATCATTCTTGACCTGTGGGCTTTCAAAATAAGCAGATTGTCCATGTTTCATTAAGAGAAAATTCTTTAATAAAATCCTGCGAATACTCTTTTTCGATTCAATTTCTTTACACCATTCATAAGTTGAACTAGTTGTAATCTTTTTTTCGGGAAAAAGAAATTGATATTCTTCTAAGCTTCGCAAAACTGCGGAGTCTATTCCTTCTGTTTTTCCACATCTTCTACAAGTCAGGTTGTCTCTATTAGTCCTTTTAACAAATGAATAACAGTTCGAACAGGTTATTCCCTTTTTAAGTCGTTCGTAAGTATATTTAGGTAAATTCTTATACGGGTTTTCTTCTAAAAGAACAGAAGATAACCTTTCAACGAATTTCGCGGTTCCATTAGTTTGCCTTGGAGTTCTCATATTTAATTTTTTCATAAATCCTTCTATCTGGTTTGGAAAAATAATGGGTAGATTCATAGGAGTTTGGTAAAGGAAAAAATCGGGGTTCACGAAGACAACATATGCTTCTAGAGAAAAAGAAAATCGCAAATCCTGTAGTAACCGTCGGAATAGAGACTCAGCACGTTTCAATTGAAGAAGGGGGTTGTTAATTTCTTTACCTGAAATGGTATACAACTTGTCATTCTCTAGGTAATAGTCGCCTTCGAAATTTTTTACTTCGAATAAGAAAATGGTATCTGGAGAGATTAGAATGGAATCGTTTTGAAAGATAGAATTATTGGCTTCTAGCAATAAATCATTCATGATGAGCCAATTGTCAGAAAGATTCTCTAACCATTTATCAAATACTAATTCTCCTTCATAGCCTTTTTCTAAGTTTAAAAGATATCCTACATCTTTAGGTGACAAATTCATCCGTGAGTTTAAAAATCTCAGAAGCTTTAATTCAACTGGTTCATATCGAGGTTTAATAAGCATGTTCCACATCCTTTTTTGATAATTATGGAAAATTTTGTCCACATTCATAATTGTAATGCATATTTCTTTAATTTGTCTATTTAGAATTTTATAATATTTATGATACACAATCTAAAGAAATAGGGGCGATCAAAGTGAAATATCGGAAACTTGGAAGAACAGGCTTAAAGGTTAGTGAAATTAGCTTAGGAAGCTGGCTAACGTATGGTAATTCCATCGGAGCAGAGACAGCAACGAAAACGATTGAAAAAGCATATGAGTTAGGAATCAATTCCTTTGATACAGCCAATGTGTATGCTCGTGGAGAGGCGGAAAAAATCGTAGGGGAAGCCCTTGCAAAATACCCTAGGGAATCCTATGTGCTTGCGACAAAAGTATTTGGGGAAATGGGAGATGGCCCGAATGACCAAGGTCTATCCAGAAAACATATCACCGAACAAATCAATGCAAGCTTAAAACGGTTAAACAAAGACTATGTGGATATTTATTATTGCCACCGTTTTGATCCGGAAACAGCAATCGATGAAACGCTTCGGACTCTTGATGATCTAGTTCGTCAAGGGAAGATCCTTTATATTGGTGTTAGCGAATGGACTGCTCAGCAAATTCAGCTTGGGCTAGGTACTGCAGATCATTATTTATTAGATCGCATTGTTGTGAATCAACCGATATACAACATGTTAAATCGTTATATTGAAAAAGAAATTATTCCACTTGGGGAAAAGACCGGCTTCAGCCAAATCGTTTTCTCTCCGCTTGCACAAGGAATTTTAACAGGCAAGTATACCGATTTAGCAAATCTTCCTACAGGATCCCGTGCTTCCGACCCAAAATCCAACGGCACCTTATCAAGGATGTTGACAGAGGATGCTCTTTCAAAGGTAATGCAGCTTGATGGTGTAGCAAAAGAATTAGATGTAAAGCTTTCCCAGTTAGCATTAGCTTGGATTTTGCGCCAACCAAACGTTGCAAGTGCGTTAATCGGTGCCAGCAGACCAGAACAAGTCGAGGAAAATGTAAAAGCGATTGATATGGAACTATCCAATGATGTTCTAGAAAAAATAGAGAATATTTTAAAATAAACTATAAGAAGCAGTGCACAATAGAGATGTGCACTGCTTCCCTTATTCTTCGACACTAGTTACTTCCGCACAAATTAAGCCAAAATAAGTGGGAACTTCATAAGAATACAAATGAATGTTTCGTGTTTCTTTCGGAATGGCGCCAGCTAGAATCATTGTTTGCCAAATTCCATCAGGTTTGGCCGCCTCAACATATTCTGGATCGAAATCTGCCATTTTTTCTAGTTCATTTGATCTGCATAATCCGACCACTTCTTCATCGAGCATAGCGGCAGCTGGATCATAACCATATGGGCCACTTTCATCATGTGCATGAGCCCAATCGCAGCTTGCAATAAGGCCAATTCTTTTGGAGGAGCCTTGAACAACCTTACTTAAGACTTCGCCAAGCTTATAGTGATCTTCAAGCGGAACTTCTCTAGATGGAGTAATCACCACGATAGGAACTTCCGGCATAAAAGCTAGTGGAACAATGGCACCCCAATCTAGCGGCAAACAGGAAAGTGGGCCAGCAGCAGTGGCATAATTAATGGATCCAGCTGCAAGCCCGGATGCTTTTGCAGCCTTTGTAATTTCGAGGGCAAGTTCCCGATCCACCATTCTTTCCATTTCATAATAAGAATCGTTTTCATCAAATGACCCAAACATTTTTTCGCTGTTAGAGATTGAAAATTGTCCGTCGATTCTTGTCCCATGAGGGGTTAGAACAATGATCACATCTGGACTTGCTGCTTTCATTTTGTTTCCTAATTTCATCATACTATCACGAGTTAACTTCATTCTTTCCGGTTTATCCCCGCACAATTCTGGAATAATCTCTCCACCATGTGGTGTAATACATGCAAAAACAAATGGATTCATCCTCATCACTCACTTCACTTTTTTTTATAAAAAGTATTCGATAATTGTGCAACAATTCCCTTTAAAAATTGCTAAAATTCGAAAAAACATTGTAAAAATATCACTGGTATTCCACTTCTCAAAAAACTTATCACATTACACATAAGGCAAAAAAAAATAAGAGTAAAAATGATGAGAAAGCTAAGAATTACAAATAATGAATAGGAAAAAGGAGGTTTTTTGATGAGAGCAATTACCTATCAAGGGATAAAAGATGTCGAAGCGGAACATGCGTATTCCATCTTTGCTGAAAAGGAAGATAACTGTATTAAAGTGGTTAAAGCCATAATGAAATGCTTTTATTAATTTTTCAGCGCAATGCAGAAAAGGGATTCCTTATCTGCCTGCACTAATTCCTAAATCTTTCAGCAGATTGCCTACATTCTTATCGTCTGTGTAAATGATTCACAAAATCTAAAGTCCATTGACAAAACAGTTACTAGGAGAGATAATTGGTATAGACAACTATATATTTCGAAACCGAGGTGAAAAGCATTGATACAAAAAGTAGTAATCAATGCCAATATATTTACTGGTGAAGAAGAGATTCAAAATGGATTTGTTCGATTTCAAGAAACAATCATGGAAACAGGTTCCATGGATCAATTTGAAAAACAATCCGATGAAGAAGTGATAGATGCAGAAGGGAAGATTATCATTCCTGGAATGATTGATGTTCATATTCATGGCGGATATGGCGTCGATGTCATGGATGCGGATCCGGAAAAGCTTATTTTTTTAAGTAATAAGCTTTTAGATGAAGGGGTTACTACTTTTTTTGCGACAACGATCACGCAGGACTATCCCGCCATTGAAGAGGCGCTTCGTTCTGTCAAATCAGCAAAGGAATCAGGAAAGACGATTATTGAAGGAGTTCATTTAGAAGGTCCTTTTATTTCTGAAAAAAGAGCGGGAGCACAACCATTAGAATATATTTCTGCTCCTGATATTGATTTATTTTTAAAATGGCATGAAGCTTCGGGGAATCTAATCAATCTTGTTACGTATGCACCGGAAAAGAAAGGGGCGCAAGAGTTTGAGGATGTCATGATAGAACATGGAATTGTTCCGTCAATGGGTCACTCAGATGCTGTTCGTGAGGAGCTTTTAAAAAGTAAAACCACACATGCAACCCATATGTATAACGGGATGCGAGGCCTTCACCATCGTGAAGCAGGTGTAGCCGGCCACGCTCTGATATCTCCACAAATTCAAGTGGAAATGATCGCAGATGGGATACATGTCCACCCAGATATGGTGAATTTAACATATAAAGTAAAAGGAGCATCTGGAATGGTGTTGATTTCTGATGCGATGAGAGCGAAAGGCATGCCTGACGGAGTATCAGAGTTAGGTGGGCAAAAGGTATTTGTGAAGAACGGCGAAGCTCGTCTGGAAAATGGATCGCTAGCCGGAAGTATTTTAACAATGGATCAGGCGTTTCGGAATATTATTCAGTTTACTGGATGCAGCATTGCAGATGCAGTTCAAATGACCTCTGCTAATCAGGCGCACGAATTTGGACTCACATCTAAAGGAGCATTGACTCTGGGAAAAGACGCCGATTTTGTGGTGATGGATGAAAGCTTAAACGTATGCGAAACCTATTCTATTGGAAGGAAACATCAGAGAGGGGAATAGTCATTATGGAAATAATAACTTTTAAATCAGATAAAGATGCAGCTGCAAAAGCGTTTGAGATTGTTCGAGAGGGAATTGTAAGCGGACATGTTTCTACACTTGGACTTGCTACAGGAGGAACCCCTGTTGAATTTTATAAAAAAATGCGTGAATCTAAGCTGGATGTATCATCAATCTCTACTGTTAATTTAGATGAATATGTAGGGTTAGAAAATAATGATCCAAACAGTTATCATTATTATATGGAGACAGAGTTATTTTCTCATATGAATTTCAAAGAGTCTTTCTTGCCAAATGGGATGGCTAAGGACTTGGAAGCAGAATGCAAAAAATATGAGAAAACCTTAAAAAATCATCCTGTTGATATTCAAATCCTTGGTATTGGGGTGAACGGCCATATTGGATTTAATGAGCCGGGAACTTCATTTGAAGCAGAAACGCATATTGTTGAATTAACGGAGTCAACAAGAGAAGCGAATAAACGCTTTTTTGAAAAAGAAGAAGATGTTCCAAAGTATGCTATCTCAATGGGAATTAAGTCTATAATAGCCGCGAAAAAAATTATTTTATTAGCATTTGGCCGTTCCAAAGCAGAAGCAATAAAGGAAATGGTGGAAGGTGCGGTTGATCCATCATGTCCTGCATCCATTTTGCAAAAGCATCCGAATGTCGTAGTGTTGGCGGATGAGGAAGCGGCATCTTTGCTTAAGGAAGGGATCACAAGTGATCGATAAGGGTTCGCCAGTTCCAATTTATTACCAGATTCAGCAGGTGATAAAGGAACAAATAAAAAAGGGAGAATGGTCCATTGGGGATGCCATTCCTTCTGAACGGATTTTATCTGAGCAGTTCGAGGTCAGTCGGATGACGATCAGACAGGCTGTCCAAGGGTTAGTGGATGAAGGAGTGCTTACGCGTAAACGTGGAAGTGGAACATTCGTCAACAATGAAAAGGTAGAGCAGCCTTTAAAAGGTGTAACAAGCTTCACAAAGCTCATGGAGCAACGGGGAATGAAGGCAACTAGTAAAATTATTTCTTTTATGAAGAGGAAACCGTCCGATGTGGAAGCAGAACATCTAGAAATGGATCAAGCTGTTGATGTTTTGCACATCGAGCGAATTCGTCTCGGAAATGATACGCCGATTGCAATTGAAACTACCATTATCCCATGGCCATTTGCGGAAGGAATAACAGTGGAAGACATGGAACATTCCTTATACGAATATATCGAAGAGAAAAAAGGATTGGATCTAGGAGAAGGCCGACAATCAATCGAAGCAATTCAAGCAGACAAACAAACGGCTAACCTTCTAGATGTTCGGGCAGGATCCCCCATCCTCTTGATCGAGAGAGTTACAACCTTAAAAAACGGGACTCCTTTCGAATACGTCCGTTCCCACTACGCCGGCAGCAGATTCAAATTCTATATGTAATTGATTTCATCAATGTGGTGCCAGGCACCACGCGTGGACAAAACGGGAAAGTGTCCATGCATGGTGGACATTTTCGAAAAAAAGGAAAATAATACTACTTTGTGGAATAAGAATATGTAATGAATTATTCTGCAAAGTAGGGATTAGAATGAAACAAAAAAATTACCTTCCTCACATTTTTACAAGTTTATTGATTTTGCTGTTCGCAGGATTTCCCTTATTTGGACATGCCCAACCTCTTCCGGAAAGTACCAATTATCCAATTGTTTCCCCGCACATTCTCTCCACGAACGAAATGGAAGCAATTAATCTCACAGCAACTAACTCTGGGGACTTGCTCGTTTACAACATTCTATTAAACCAACATCGAACCGTGAACACAAAAGTGGATTATTACAAAAATGGGAAGAAAAAGTATACAATTCTTGAAGCCTCAGAAGGATATAAAAAAGGTACTTATTTGCTTTCTTTTGGAAAGCATCAAATAGATTTGGAAAAAAAGACGGAATACGAGTGGTTTATTACATCCAAAAGTGGATATAGTAGTGCAACTATTTCAGAGAATAAGAAAACCAATTCAAATGGATATGCAACATCTTTTCTACAAATTCAAAAGGATAAACAATTAAAAGCAAATCAATACATACCAATTGGTGTTTTTATAAGAAACCAAATCCCAAAAGGAATGCAAGCGTATGCAATGGAACAACCCCAAGAGATTAAAAGGATCATAAATGAAAACGATGATGTATATGTTTTTTCCATTATGATTAAATAATATAAAAAAAGTTACACAGAATAAGTAGTATTGCGCCGACCTGCATTAAAGAGTATTAACTTAGGCCTAGAAAAATAGTGGCAATAACTTGTAACTTATGGTAAAATTCAAATAACTTAAATGAACGGAGGGGTTCCGAAGTGCGACTACGATTCAATGCTTTATGCCGCTAACTGAATAGTGTGCTGGAGACTCTGCTCAGGTGCAGGGTGAATCGGGATTGGTCTGCCTATTTTTATGGAACTCTTGATAAATTTTATATTTTGATAACAGAGGGAGGGATGAATAGCCCTCTTTTTTGTGTCCTCAAATATTCCGGGTAGTGTCATGATCATATGATGCGTTATATTAATTATATTCGGGATTGTTTTATTTATAGTCCTTTTATCCGATAACCCCCTGTGAGCGGTGATGATTACTTTTTACTTTTCTTAATAAAATAAGAAAGCATGAGGTTTATTATTTCAAAAATTATTTAACAAGTTTAGACTATGTCTAGCTAAAGCGCCTATCGGGTAGCGGATTTCTATGTCTGGGACATCAGATGGTGAACTAACTCTCCTTTGACTACGAAATCCGTCCGTTAGACCTGCGGCACTTTTCGCTTTTCTAATTGGAGGGATACAAATATATGATGGTAGAACGTGAAAAAGCAATATTAGTCGGTGTTCATCTTGGACAGCAAACAAACTTTGAGTATTCAATGGAGGAGTTGGCAAATTTAACAGACGCTTGTGATATAGAAGTGGCAGGTGTGATTACCCAAAATCTTCAACGAATAAACAATTCTCATTATATAGGGAAAGGGAAGATTCAAGAAGTTGCTGCATTGTTAGCGGCAATGAATGCGCGAACGGTAATTTTTAATGATGAATTATCGCCTTCACATATACGAAATCTGGAGAAAGAATTGGAATGCAGAGTAATCGACCGCACCATTTTGATACTAGATATTTTTGCGGAACGAGCGAAAACGAAGGAAGCACAGCTCCAAGTAGAAGTAGCGAAATTACAATATATGCTGCCACGTTTAATTGGATTACGGGAATCTCTTGGTCGCCAAGGCGGGGGCTCCGGATTGAAAAATAAGGGGTCCGGTGAAACAAAGTTGGAACTGGATCGTAGAAAAATTGAAGAAAAAATTAACGTGCTGGGTAAAGAGTTAGAGATTCTTGTGTCGCATCGCCAAACTCAGCGGAAAAGACGTAGGAAAAATAATCTTCCGGTCGTGTCGCTAGTTGGATATACAAATGCAGGGAAATCAACGATTATGAATGCCATGGTGGAATTATATAATCCTGCAGCAAATAAACAAGTTTTTGAAAAGGATATGTTGTTTGCTACTTTGGAGACATCCGTGAGAAATATAGAATTACCTGATACAAAGTCTTTCTTATTAACGGATACAGTAGGATTTGTTGATAAGCTTCCGCATCACCTTGTAAAAGCGTTTCGCTCCACGTTAGAGGAAGTGGCAGAATCGGATTTACTGATTCATGTGGTTGACTATTCTAATCCGAATCATCAGCTAATGATGGAAATTACGGAACAGACGTTAAAAGCGATAGGGGTTGAAGATATTCCAATTATCTACGCGTATAATAAAGCGGATTTACTGGAAATAGAGATTCCTTCTGTTTATAACGATGGCGTTTATCTATCTGCGAAACAAAAAATTGGCATCATGGAATTAGTCGAAATGATTCGCGAGCAGATTTTTAAAAATTATGTTCAATGTGAAATGTTGATTCCTTATGATCAAGGAAACATTGTTTCCTATTTCAACCAAAATGCAGAAATTCTTTCAACAAGTTATGAAAATGAAGGAACTAAGCTATTAATGGAATGCCGAACAGCTGACTTTGAAAAGTATCAAGAATATGTCTTGTAAAGACTAAGAATCATTTAAAACCAAGAAGCTACTAGCAATTTTGCGTAGCTTCTTGTGGTGTCAGGCACCTGACACCACAAATGGACAATAGTAACCATTCAAATCATAGGGGGGTTCTTATGAAATATAAAAGAAAGTGGATACGGATGTGGAAAATTCTTTCTCTTGGACTATCGATTCTGTTCCGAATCTATTGGTATCAAATCCGCAAAAAACCGGAATCGGAGATGGAAAGATTATGGGCGAAAATTGGTGAGGAATTCAGGCAAACTTTATTTGAATTAGAGGGGCTCCTCATCAAAGTTGGACAATTTCTTAGCATCCGTTCTGACTTATTGCCAAGTAGTTTTGTCAAACAGCTTGAGGATTTAGTCGATCAGGTTCCCCCTTCTCCATGGGAAGATATAAAGGAAGTATTACAGAGTGAATGGTCTGGCAGGATTGAGGATCATTTTGAATCGATTCGTCCAACTGCCGTTGCATCTGCATCTATTGGGGAAGTGTATAAAGGATATTTAAAGAATGGGCCGTGTGTAGCAATTAAAGTGCAGCGTCCGGCTATCCGCTCCATTATCCAAACAGATTTTCGCGCCTTATCCATTGTCTTTTGGATTGCAGACCATTTTGCACCAGTTCCAAAACAATTTGTAAATTTAAAAATGATATTTCGTGAGCTTAAACAGGTGATAACAAAAGAGCTAGATTTTAAAAAAGAAAAGGAAGCAATTATTCAATTTCGTACCCGTTTTCAAAAAAACAATAAACTGATTATTCCGAGAATATTTCCAGATCTATGTACTTCACAAATATTAGTGATGGAATGGGTGGATGGGGTCAAAATAACGGATGTTGATTTTCTAGAGGAATCCCGAATTAATAGAGAGGAATTATCCGTGCGCCTTTTGCAGTTATTTATTCCGCAGTGGCTGGAGGCAGGTGTTTTCCATGCTGACCCACATTCTGGAAATGTCTTAGTGAAAGAAGACGGCACAATTGTCCTTCTTGATTTTGGAATGGTAGGGGAAATTTCCAAAAAGGATGCCGCAAGTTTTCAAGATTTATTACAAGCCATTTTATTGAAAAATTATTCGATGGCTGTAAACGTACTAATGGATTTAGGTTTTATTCATCCGGATGCCAATACAAAAAAGATCGAAATGATTCTTAAAGAGGCATTATCAATTGATTTGGAGCAGTATAAAGAAATGGACCTTTTTTCTATAAAAAAGGAATTAAATGATTTAATCCGATCATTGCCTATCCAAGTACCAACTCGTTTCATTTTTTTAGGCAGATCTTTTATTACAATTGAAGGAATGCTTCATACGATTAGCCCGAATAGTGAATTACTAGAGATTGCAAAGCCTGCCTTTTTGAAATGGCTATATCAAAGTAACCAAAGTAAATGGAAGCTGATCTGGAAATGGATAAATGCGAAAGCCTTTTTTCAAGTTTTTCATACTATACAAGATGTGCTGGAATCACCTAAGAAGTTCATAGAACTAAAGGAAACTCAGCAACAAAGAGAATTTTACTTTTCCGTTCTTGAAAATCAGAAAAGACAAACATTCTTCTTAGGCGTTATAGGGATTACCGGAAGTTTGTTTGGGGTATATTCAAAAATAGCATTGATAACAGAAGCAGCATTAGGAATTACAGGCATATCCTTGATTGCCTATATCATTTGCAGTTGGAAACAAAGGAAATGGTTGAAATCATTGAAAAATAAACGCATGAATATATGAGAATGTCATATGATTAATGTTGGAGAAAATACACTGCGAATAAGGGGAGAGTTTATGCAAAATTTTATTTGTATTACTTTACGCTTGATTTTTTAAAAGAAAATGGGCAAAACCATGCTATGGCACTATCCTCATTTCCTTACCAGCAAAAAAAGTTGCAGAAAAGGCAAACAGAGTGAGAGAAATGAAATTTACTCGCCTATATAATGCTTTACATAGGGTCGTGACCGAAAACGCCAATGAGGCTGTTTAAAAATCAACGGAGAGGCATATAAAAACACTGTAAGGTGAGTTATTTCACACATAAAAATCTAACTTAGAGAGGTGATAGTTATGCATGAGTTTGTTTCGAATGGAGTTGCTCTAGCTTATGAAGATGAAGGATCTGGAACCCCTATTATTTTACTACATGGTCTAGGGGGTAATCGATATAGTTATCTTGAATTCATGGAACAAGTCAAAGATCAATTTCGTGTCATTGCTTTGGATTCTAGGGGACATGGCGATTCAGAAAAACCTACAAGTTATTCCTTGAATGATCATATTGACGACGTTATTGCTTTAATGGATTATCTCGAAATAGATTCTGCAAATATTCTTGGGGCATCAATGGGGAGTTATATTGCTCAAGGAGTGGCGATTGCTATTCCAAATCGGATTAAAAAGCTGATCCTTGTTGTTGCGAAATCACATGGAAAAACCTCGTCCACACAAGAACTTATGGAGCGGTACGCGGAGGAGATTACAGGTTTGAACCTGGAGGAAACGATGGCTCATCTATCTAAGTATATGTTTTATGATGTTAATGCTGCTTGGAAGTATTTGTCCGATTATCAGATGAAAGGGCATGCCTTAACGTCGGAGGAACAAGCAGCAGCCAATAAAGCATTAGAAGGTTTCGATTTCCGACCTGACCTGCATAAAATTACTGCTGAAACATTAGTGATTAGCGGCAAGCACGATGGACTTAATCCTCCAAAACTAGGAAACGAAATAGCAAATCTCATTCCACATTCGTCATTTGTAGAATTTGAGAAATCTGGCCATGTTCCAAATGCAGAAGAACCTGAAAAATTTATTAAAGTTATTAAAACCTTTCTACTAGAATAAGATGTGGTGAAGCATAGAGGGTTTATTCAATAGATTTGTGTCCACCACAGAAAGACAATGCACCCAAATTGTCCATTTGTGGTAAAATTTTAAGTACGAATTTCACTCGGTGCCTAACGCCAAGTGGTAGAATAGTAGATAATGATTAGGATGGTGAAAAGGATGAGTTGGACACAGGGATTGATTATTGCGATTTTTGTATTGTTGGTGGCGGTTATAATTGGGCCACTGGGGTTTTATTTTTACATATTATTCCGTGATTCCCGTCAACAGGAACATGCGGTGTTAAGGAATTTTCCGGTGCTCGGACGTATTCGATACATAGCGGAAAAAGTAGGACCAGAGTTACGGCAATATTTATTTCAAAACAACAACGAAGGCAAGCCTTTCTCCAGAAATCAATATGAAGGTGTTGTGAAATCTGGTAAATACAAACAGAGAATAACGGCATTTGGTTCGGAAAGAAACTTTGAGGATTCAGGCTTTTATTTGAGAAATTCGATGTTTCCAAAGCAAAGGGACGAACTCCGAATCAACCAAACTCCAAATATTCAAACACATATTTATAAAATTGATAACGAAAAGTTGCTAAACAGAATGGAACATTCCGAGAAAGCCGAGGTTCCACCTTACTACTTAGCAGAACAAGATCAAATCGTGATAGGTAAGGATACGTGTGCAAAGCCATTCTATGTAAAAGGGTTAATCGGCCAATCTGCGATGAGTTATGGTGCACTCGGGAAAAATGCGATAACAGCTTTGTCAAAAGGACTTGCGCTTGCCGGAGGTACTTGGATGAATACTGGCGAAGGTGGTCTTTCAAAGCATCATCAGGCAGGAAATGTAGATATTATTGCACAAATTGGACCAGGGTTATTCGGTTATCGAACAGAAGACGGAGAATTTTCTTGGGAGCAGTTTAAGAAAAAAAGTGAGATCGAACAAGTAAAAGCATTTGAATTAAAATTAGCGCAGGGAGCGAAAATCCGCGGTGGCCATGTCGAGGCGGAAAAGGTAACACCTGAAATTGCGGAAATTCGTAATGTAACACCTTGGAAAACAATAGATAGTCCGAATCGTTTTCGCCAATTTCACGATTCGAAAGGGTTGTTGGATTTTGTAGATCAAATGAGAGAAATTGGTGGAAAGCCAGTCGGATTTAAAATCGTTGTTGGAAGCCGTGACGAGGTAGAGGATTTAGTCAAGGCGATGGCGGAGGAAGGAAAGTATCCTGACTTTATTACCGTCGATGGTGGTGAAGGAGGAACAGGTGCAACTTACCAAGAACTTGCAGATGGACCTGGCTTACCACTTTATACTGCTCTACCAATCTTGCATGAAATGTTGAAGAAATACAAAATCCGGGATCGCGTAAAGATTATTGCATCTGGAAAATTAATTACTCCTGATAAAATGGCATATGCTTTATGTTTGGGAGCGGACTTAATCAACACGGCTAGAGCTTTCATGATTTCAGTGGGATGTATAATGGCGCAAACCTGTCATTCCAATACTTGCCCAGTTGGTGTGGCGACAACCGATCCAAATCGGGAAAAGGCATTGGTCGTGGAAGAAAAAATGTATCGGGTTTGTAACTATGTTATCTCCACAAGGGAGGGCCTTTTCAACCTAGCTGGCGCAGCAGGATTAGCTTCTCCAACGGAATTCACAGAAGAACACGTAATGTTCAGAGCAATGGACGGTCAACTTTATACCGGAAAAGAATATATGCAAGGATTGATGAGGCCGTCATTGGAAAAAATGGCTTTGTAGATTAGTAAAGACAAGTTAAAATGTTAACGGGTTCTGTTCCCTGTCACTAACAAAGAAATGTAATGTTAAATGTCTATCAAATTGTATGATAATTTGATAGACATTTTTTTATGGATATAGCTATCAATATTACTGGGATTTGTATAAAGATCATCACAAAAAGTATGGATTGAAAGTTAGGAGTGATAGATTACTGAATATTATGCTATTTAATATAATTATAGAGGAATTTTGCTCTTACACGAAAAAGGATTTTTATAAAGAACGTCGAAAATATTACGAATCATCTAAAATAAATTAAAGGAGCAAAGATATGTGGAGAGAATTTGTCACCTCTATTTCGAAGGAACATCACTTTAAAGACCCTGCAACAAAGGATGAAATCGCTCAAATTCAAAAAGATTTGAATGTTGAATTGCCAGAAGAATTAATTGAGTTATTTCAAGAAACAAATGGTGTATTCGACAATTGGAATTGTCCGCTGATTTGGTCTACTTCACAAATTTTCAAAGACAATCTTTTTTACAGAAACTTTGAAGACTATAAGGATATTTATATGCCATTTGATCATCTTTTCTTTTTCAGTGACGCCGGTAATGGAGATTTATTTTGCTATGCGATATTTGAAAATGGGACAATTGGAAAAAACGATATCTATGTTTGGAATCACGAGGATGATAGTCGGACCTGGGTAGCCGCTTCATTAAAAGATTTTATTGAAGGCTGGCTTACGGACGAAATTGGTGTTTAATTGGGGTTGTGGAATCGACTTATATTAAGAAAATTGGCGGTACAAATGAAAATAAAAGAACGAATAGGATATGTCTTTTCTATTATACTACCAATATTAGTGTTTTTACGGTTAACACTTAGAATCGGTAATAATAACTTTTTTTATTTGGCCTGATTTTTGCAATCCTAGGATTTGTACCTCATATAAGTTCCGATATTAGTTCATTAATTAACTAACAGGTGCAATTGTGAAAAAGGCAACAGACTTTTCACTACGTTTTTAAAAATATTTTCGATAAATTTCCCTTCATAGGTTTCAGCTTAACTGAGTATAAATTCTCGTGCCTCGCTTTTTTTCTCCACTAAATTTTCAAGCAATGAGTGCGATGACCCAAGAACTTTTTTGTTGAACCTGTTTTTTCTAAGGACAAATACTTCATGAGTAAAAGGTGAAAAACGATGATTTTTATCAAAATAGGAATAACACTAATTATCTTGATAATTATTACACTTGTGATATTGAGGGAATATAAGAAATTAAATGCAGAGGATAAAAAAATATTTTATAAAAGAGTTAGTATTTGAAAATGGAATTATATATGTGGGTTCCATATTATTTTTTATTATATCAAATATTTTTTTAAATCTATTTCTCAAAAATTTAGGTGGAATTTTGATACTTGTGGGCTGTTTATATCAAGGCATTTTACAGTGGAGGAAAGACAAGAAACGAAGTATATTCCTTTTTGTTGTATTTCTAATTGGTGCCTCTATATGGTTCGTTTTATTGAAATAATGGGTTTTTTATATTCAATGAAATTGGGGGATACAAAAAAAGTAAAGGAAATAAAAGGATATATCTTTACTGTTTTAGTACCAGTATTAGTGCTGTTAGATTTTGATTATTCCATGGTAAGCTAATTCAATAAGATAAGTTTTACTCGTTTTCGGTAATTTTAATATTTTGGATGCTATTTCTATTTAGTCTGGAATTGTTATAATAGTTTTTATAAAAATGAAAAAAGGAAAAGGACAAACAATGGAATTAATATCAACGAAACTGATTATCATCTCCTTATTTTTATTAATTGTCACAACCATTGAAACGCTAGCCTATTCTACAAGATTGTCTGGTGCCAGAGTTGGCTTAATAGCTTCAGCTTTATCATTGTTTAATACAATGATTATTGTTTCTAGATTTTCCACTATGTTTCAACAGCCAATGACGGGAAAACTCATTGGTGAAGCACCTAAAATCAATACCTTGCATTTTATCCAAGATCAATATCGTATCTTACTCGGGGTCACTACTTTAGGGGTCTGTGTAGGGATAATATTATTTCCTACTTTTATTGCAATTTTTTCTAGAGCCATTACGCAGCTCTCATTAGAAAAAGGATCCATTTTTTCGGTGATAAAAAAGTGGAGTAATAAGCAAGGCTTGAAGAGGGTTATTGAATGCATTCGTTTACCGCGCTTATCTTATTTAAAAGGAATCAATAAGCGGACATTTCCAAAGAGAATTTTTGTTATAAATGCTGTGATTACTTCCATTTACACAGTAGGAGTGTTGGCCGCACTATATGCATCTGTTCTTGTGCCTTCAAAGTTTGCACCTGCTGCTATTATGTCTTCAGGCATCATTAACGGAGTTGCCACAATCTTATTAACGCTCTTTGTCGACCCAAAAGCATCCGTATTAGCGGATCAGGTAGTGAAAAAGCAAAATAAATATGTATATTTAAAAAGCTATTCTTTTGCTATGATAAGCTCCAAATTAGTTGGAACCTTGCTAGCACAACTTATTTTCATCCCAGCAGCTATTTATATTGCATGGTTTGCACACTGGATTTAAGCCCTCCCATTCGGAGGGCTCTTTTATTATTGTGGGAAATATTCTTAAACCCGTGTGATTCGATGTAATTTCTAGCTCTCTTTTTTTCTATTAAAAGTCTTTTTTTACAAAATAAGATTTTGATGAAGCGAACAAAAATGGCTGTGTCCGTACTGTTCGCTTTTTTTATTGGTGATAAAGCATCATGCTGTCTGTAATGAAATTTACAAACCATTTACGAAGTTAATAAGTATTCAAAATTATTCATCAACTCTTAATTTACTCTCAACAATGACTTAAAATAGCAACCCTATAATTTACTTATCGGAAAACAAGAATTCTAATAAAACATCTTGAGAGGTGGGTAATTTGAATACTGAACACAGCTACAATTCATATCAAAATCATTTTATTGTCCAAACCTCAAATCTTTCCTTATCAAAGCAATCTCAACACTATCTCTATTTGAAAAGGGTGTTTGACATTCTTGTATCAATCATTGGAATAATTATTTCAACCCCAATTGTGATATTCTTTGCGATCCTTATTGTTATCGAAACTCCTGGCTCCCCTTTTTATATTCAGGAACGTTTGGGTAGAGGAGGAAAAAGCTTCCACATTATCAAGCTTCGTTCGATGAGACTGGATGCGGAAAAAGAAGGAGCAAAGTGGGCTGTGCGAAATGACTCAAGAATAACAAAAATAGGGTCCTTTATTAGAAAAACGCGAATTGATGAATTGCCCCAATTAATTTCTGTTTTAAAAGGGGACATGTCAATAGTAGGTCCTAGACCAGAAAGACCTATTTTTACGGAACAGTTCAGTCGTGAAATAAAAGGTTTTTCCAACCGATTAATTGTTAAGCCTGGCCTTACTGGTCTAGCACAGGTTAACGGAGGATATGACATTTCTCCAAAAGAGAAACTTCAATATGATATGAAATACATACAAAATCTAACATTTTCTCTGGAAATGAAAATTATTTTGAAAACTATTAAGGTCGTTTTAACTGGAGAAGGAGCTCGCTAAAAAGGTAGGTAAAGAAATGTTATCGATAAGAAGCCAAATGCTTAAAGGAATTAAATGGAATGGCATTTCTACGTTAACCATTACATTAATGCAAGTTCTGCAGTTTGCCTTACTAGGAAAGCTAATGAGTATTTCTGATTTTGGATTAGTAGGAATTATTACAACAACTATTATCTTTTCACAAATTGTACTGGATATGGGAATTGGATCAGCCATCATTCAAAAAGAAGTAGTGACTGAACGAATATTATCTACATTGTTTTGGCTCAACATATTAGTAGGGATAGCACTGTTTGTCCTATTCGAGCTTGGGAGTCCTTTCATGGCCCAGTACTTTCATCGGAATGAGTTAACGGATTTAATTCGTATTCTCGGGCTAATGTTCTTAATTGCTCCTGTTGGGCAGCAGTGTCAATATATGCTGCAAAAGGACTTGGAATTTAAAGCACTAGGTGTCATTGAAACTGCTTCTACTGTTCTTTCTTTTGTGATACTAATGATCCTTATTTTCTCTATTGATCAGCTTTATGCCTATGTCATTTCTCAGGTTATCTTATATTCACTAAAAGGATTTTTGTATTTTGTTTATTACCAAAAAAAATGGCGTCCATCCTTTGTATTTGATCTTGAGGCATGCAAGGAGTTGATCATGTTTGGAGGATTTCAATTGGCATCGAGATTAGTAAATCGAATTGGCTCCAATTTAGATGTGATATTAATTGGAAAATTCATGGGTTCGGAAGCTCTTGGTATTTATAATCTTGCATATCAAATTGTGACAGTCCCGGTATTAAAAATAAATCCGATTTTAACTAGGGTGGCTTTTCCGGTATTTTCAAAAAATCAAAAAAGCCAAGCAGCTCTAAGAGATGGTTTTTTGCATATGACAAAGCTGTTAAGTATTGTTTCTTTTCCAATCTTAATGGGGCTGGCAGCTGTATCAAATGTATTAATCCCTGCTGTATTTGGGCAAAAGTGGGTTGGAGCAATTCCGATCGTGCAGATTATGGCGCTTGTTGGAATTCTAAGAGTATTAATGAACCCCAATGGCTCCATCATTCTGGCAAAGGGAAAGGCAAAAATTGCTTTTTATTGGGATGCAGGTGTGCTAATTCTTTATGGATTTTCCTTAATGCTAGCTGTTACAACAAATAGTTTGGCGATAGTAGCGTGGACATACGTCACGGTAAGTGCAGTCAATTTCATTTTCGGAAGATGGCTGCTTAAGTGGTTAATTAAGCTAAGCTGGAGCAATTATTTAAAATCCATGGTAGTACCGTTCCAATTATCATTGATCATTGCTGGTTTAGCCTTTTTAGTTCAGGTAACGACTGTCCATTATTTTTCTACCGCTGCAGTTTGGTCCTTAATTATTTCGGTAACCGTTAGTGCAGTACTATATTTTTCGTTGCTGATAAAGGTATATCCTGGTCATTTTTCAAAATGGATAAAAAAACGAACAAGAGGGCGAGCGATATGAAGGTTTTATGGATAACGAGTGCATATCCAAGTGATGAATATCCCTCTAGCGGAGTGTTTCATGAAACACAAGTGCAAGCTTTAATTCAAGCTGGAATAAATGTTACTGTCATTTCTCCGATACCGAGGAATCTCTCATTCATTCGTTATATGCGCAAGCAATATCGAGTGAAGGAGAATATTCCATTTATGTATACAAGGAAGGGTGTGACGATTTACCGTCCGAATTATTTAGCTCTACCAGGTCAACTGAGATGGGCTCAGCCAGATAAACGAATAGCTGCTGCGATTTTGGACACGATGTCTAATTATGATATTAAGGCAGATGTTATCCACGCCCATTTTGCGATGCCATCAGGAGGAGCGGCAAGACTTATTTCTAAACAAAAAGAACTCCCCTGGGTTTTAACATTACATGGAAGTGATGTGAATATTTACCCCCATTATAGTACCAGTTCAAGAAATGCTTTTATCCATGCGGTAAAAGATGCTAATCACGTCTTGGCTGTAGATGCTGCTTTGCAAAAGAAAGCAAAAGAAATGACGGGGCGAGACAGCACAGTTCTACCGATAGGTATAAATCTCACACAATTCCATCAACAAGAACATGGAAAGAAGGAGCTAAGAAGGAAACTTCAGCTTCCGGAAAACAAAAAACTCATCGTATTTGTAGGGAGATTAACAGAGGCAAAAGGGGTTTTTGAACTTGCTCATTCCCTTGCACTTCTTCCAGATGAAATTGCAGTCGTATATATAGGAGATGGCCCCGCAAAAGAAAAATTAAAACGCCATCCTGAGCTAAATAGCCGACTTTTTTTAACCGGGCAAATTGCAAATGAAAAGGTAAAGGAATATTTGCAGGCGAGCGATGTATTTACTCTTCCATCTTATTCGGAGGGAATGCCAACAGTTGTGATTGAAGCTTTAGCATTGAAAATTCCAGTCATCAGTACAGCAGTTGGCGGAGTACCAGAGCTTTTTGGTGAATATCGAAATTATTTAATTGAAAGGAAGTCCGTATCAAGTCTTGTAGAACGGATAAAAGATGTCCTTTACCAAAATCAATATACCGCTAAGGCTCAGCAAGATCTCTTTGAACATATTCAGAAAAATTATCGAGTGGAACAAAATGCCGTACAGCTTATGAAAGTCTATACAGAAATGATGGAATCTACTGTCTAAAGCTTTTCTTACATAATACAAGATGAACAGAAGGGAACGAAGGTAAATGAAAAAAATTGCAGTCATTGGAACAGGTTATGTAGGTCTTGTATCCGGAGCTTGTTTTGCCAATACAGGTAACAATGTGGTTTGCTGTGATATTGATCAAGTGAAGATAAATAACCTTTTGCAAGGAAAATTGCCAATTTATGAGCCGGGATTAAGCGAGCTTGTCCAGAAAAATGTCCATAATGAAACGCTTCATTTTACCACGGATATAACACAAGCAATTCAGAAGGCTGAAATAGTCTATATTGCAGTTGGTACCCCAATGTCATCATCAGGAAAAGCTGATTTAACTTATGTTAAACAAGTAGCAAAGACAATCGGCGAAAATCTAAACAACTATAAGGTAATTGTTACAAAAAGTACAGTCCCTGTTGGTACTGGTAAATTGATTGAATCTATTATACGACAACATTCAGGTGAAGAGCAGCCTTTTGCGGTTGTTTCTAATCCGGAATTTCTCCGAGAAGGATCTGCGATAAAGGAAACGTTGAATATGGAACGAGCCGTTATAGGAACGGAAAATGAACGGGCATATCAAATGATTGCAGAGCTCCATAAACCCTTTACATCAAATATAGTGAAGGCTTCCATTGAAACAGCTGAAATTATTAAATATGCTGCTAATGCATTTCTAGCTACGAAAATCTCCTTTATTAACGATATTGCTAATATTTGTGAGCGTGTAGATGCGGATGTTACCAAGGTGTCTGAAGGAATCGGTTTAGATAGCAGAATCGGAAATAAATTTTTGCAGGCTGGTATTGGGTTCGGAGGTTCTTGTTTTCCGAAAGATACGGCAGCCCTTGTACATGTTGCTCGAGAGTACGGGTATGATTTTAAATTAATCAAAGCAGTGATTGAAACAAATGAGAGACAGCGAGTCAGATTAGTTGAAAAACTAGTGAATGCTTTAGGTAGTTTAAAAGGTAAAACGATAAGTGTCTTAGGGCTTGCTTTTAAGCCTGATACAAATGATATTCGTTCATCTCCGGCATTGGATATTATTCCTTATTTATCCGTTCATGGAGCAGAAATAAAGGCATTTGATCCTATTGCAATAGAAGAAACGAAGAAACAGCTCGGCTACGATTGCTTGTATACAGAAGATGTGTATGAATCCCTTCATTATGCAGATGCTTGTGTAATTTTAACCGATTGGAAGGAAATAAAACAAATGGATTTATTGAAGGTAAAGCAATTAATGTGCAATCCGCTTATAGTTGATGGGCGCAATCTCTTCGATTTAAATACAATGCTGGAACATGGATTTACCTATATATCTGTCGGAAGAAAAATGATCCAAAGGGAAAATATTATTTCAAAGTCCGGAGAGGAGGTTATTCGATGAAAAAAGTGATCGTAACAGGCGGGGCGGGTTTTATTGGCTCTCATATTGTAGAGGAATTACTGCAAAATAATTTTGAAGTAATCGTTATCGACAATTTTTCAACAGGCAGCATGGAAAATATAAAAAATCTCCCTATCAATCTATTTCATTATGATATTACGGAACATAGCATAATTGATTTTATTGTATCTTTAAAGCCTGATTACATCATTCATCAAGCCGCTCAAGTAAGTGTATCAGAATCGGTAACGAATCCCTTGTTTGATGAGAACGTGAATATCAAGGGCTCCTTACATATTATTGATGCAGCCATAAAATGCAAAGTGAAAAAGGTTGTTTTTGCATCTTCTGCAGCGGTGTACGGGAATCCTGTCAGATTGCCTGTGGAAATTAATCATCCTACTAATCCGGAATCTCCATATGGCATAAGTAAATTAACGGTGGAACAGTATTTAAAGACGTCTAATAAGTTATACAAGCTGCCATATTGCATATTACGTTATAGCAATGTATATGGTCCTAGACAATCTGTACATGGAGAAGGAGGTGTAGTGGCTAATTTTTCCAACCGATTAACAGATAATCTTTCCCCGTATATATACGGGGATGGTGGACAGACAAGGGATTTTATTTACGTTAAGGATGTTGCTAAAGCCAATGTTAAAGCTCTTATGGCAGAAGGGAATATATGCGTAAATGTTTCATCTGGCAAAGCAATTTCCATAAATAAACTTTTTAATACGATGAAAGAATTGGCAGGTAAGGATGTGAAAGCCATCTTTAAAGAAGCTCGTCCAGGTGACATTCGGGATAGTACCCTTGCCAACTATGAAACAGAACAATTACTGAACTGGAAACCAGTGTATGAACTATATCAGGGCTTAGAAGAAACGATTTATGATTTCAACAGGAGCAAAATAATGCCACTATTCCATTCGTAGAGGATAAAGGGAGTAAGAGATAAGATGATAGAAAATCGCCGATTATTACAAGCGCTTGGTTTGTCAACTTTCCTACTGATAGGGGTTGCGGTAACATTTTCATTTTTATTAATAAAACAAAGTTTGATTATTTACTTTCTTGTAGTTTGGGGGCTGCTTATTTGTTCTGTTTTTGTAAAACAGTATGTTGATAAGAATGTGTTGTTGTTTGTAGTCATGAATGTTTTAGTTTTGACTACTTTTTTGAACCAATCTGTGATAAGTATTCATATCGGCTTTTTTACCTTGTTTTTATATAGATTGGTATTGATATTTGCAATTGCAACTTTCTTAATATGCTATCGAAAGAAAAATGACCTAGTCCAATATTGGAATCAAGTAAATGTAAAACATATTCTCCTCTATTTGTTGTTATGGATGGCATATGGCTTTATTTCATTACTATGGGCAAAATCCATACTAGATGGGTTTAAGTATATGGTGTTGTTGGGAACTGGTGTATTGTTTGTTTTCCTAGCAGTCTTTTCGTTTACTACATTGTCTCGTTTAATGTGGTTCTATGTAATTTGGATGTTCATGACATTTATCTTATTGGTGATGGGGTTAATGAACCACTTCACACATATTCAGCTTCCAAGCTCTACGCTGTATGGAGGACCTACATATAAGATGTCTTATCCAACGGCTGTTTTCTTTAATCAAAATGACTTTGCAGCGTTTCTATCCATATCATTCTTTTTCTACTTATCTGCAGCAAAAAACAGCAGAAGTGGATGGGGAAAGACTGCCGCACTATTGTTTGGATTATTAAGTGTGTACATCATCTATTTAACTGAATCTCGAGCTAGTTTACTTGGGATTATGGCTGGCATATTGGTATATGTCTTTATAGTTCTTCCTACTTCTCTAAAAAAAGCTGCTGTAGTCGTATGTTCGGTTATCGCAGTTGTATGTTCGATACTATTATTCAATAAGTTCACGAGTCTAGCTGGAGCATTCTTTCATCCAGCAGATCAGGTTTCATCAAATGCTGTAAGGCTTAATCTATTAAAAAACGACTTTCATTTCATATTAGATACTTACGGTTTCGGAGTTGGTGCAGGAAATATCCCGTATTATTTAAAAAACGAAGCCATGTATGAAACAAATCATGTTGCTGAAATGCATAATTGGCTTGGTGAAATCTTTGGAAATTTTGGGTTATTGATTTTTTTAGGATATCTTGCTACTTATATTTATCTTTTTTACAGCTTATATAAAGTTTATCCAGCACAGAGATGTTGGAAAAATAGAGGAATCATTGAGGCATGTTTGTTAGGTCTTGTTTCTTTCCTCTTCTCGAGTATTAGTCCTAGTTCAGTCAGTAATCTATACTTTCATTGGGTTTTTCTTGGATTTGTCATTTCTACTGTGAATGTTTGTAAAGCTAATCAGAATCAATTTCAAGCAGAAATTATGACTAAGGAGCAAGGGCGAAAATGGAACTTATGGTTAAAAGGCCTGCAGTAAGATTTAAAAAATACCTGCTATTATTAGTCGCAATTCCTATTGTTTTAGGTATTTTGGGATGGGTTATACCTGTTGGAAAGGAGAAGTCACTGTATACGGCCGAAGCAACTATTACACTAGGAAGCTATGGAAACAAGGAGTTAAATGATCCAAGCAAAGTGGTTACTTTGTTAACAAATCCACCATTCTACCAAGAGAATTTACCCGGTTTATGGGGAGATAATCAAATTAACATTGCAAGTAAATTGCAAGTCATAAATATAGCGGTGGATCAGATTAAACTTTCGTATACGGATCATTCAAAAGATAAGGCTGTTCTAATCGTTAATGAAATTACAAAGGCTTTCTTACATGTAGACCAGCAGAAATTTAATGAGAAGAACCAGCTTATTCAAGAGACCATTGATACTTTAAAACAGGAGAAGGTAAGTGATGATACAAGAGTGGACCAGCAGAAATTTATTTATGATCTTAGTAATGCTCGTCTAGATTTAAGGCAAGCGATAATATTGCAGCCTGCAGATAGTGAAAAAATAATGATAGCAAATAAAGCCTTTAATTCTAAAGAACGAGCGGTACTTGGTGGCCTAATAGGAATTACAATAGCCTTAATTTTCATAGTGATCCCTGAATTCCTTCGGGAGCAGTCAAATTAAGAGGAGGACGTTTCTATGGTCGAAAAAAAGCCTACCATTTCAATTATTACACCTTCTTATAACTCAGGCGGTTTTATCGATAAAACTATTGATTCTGTGCGAAAGCAAACATTTCAAAACTGGGAAATGATAATTGTTGATGATGGTTCAACCGATGGTACACCATACAAATTAAAAAAGTATGAAACGGAAGATGAAAGAATCAAAGTCATTTATTTAAAAGAAAATGGTGGAGCTGCGTTAGCTAGAAACATTGGTTTAGAGAATGCAAGGGCAAGATACGTTGCTTTTCTTGATAGTGATGACTGTTGGAAACCAGAAAAATTAGCAAAACAGGTCACTTTCATGCAAATGAATGAATATGCCTTTACATTTACAGGCTACGAATACATTAGCCAGGAAGGAGTTCTCCTAAATAAACGGGTTTCTGCTCCTTTACAAGTTTCATATGAAGATATGTTGAAGAATACGATTATTGGTTGTTTGACGGTCATGGTTGACCGAGAAAAAGTAGGACCATTTCAAATGCCAAATATTCGAACAAGACAAGATCTTGCCACGTGGCTGATGATTTTGAGAAAAGGATTTATTGCATATGGTCTCAATGAAAGTTTAGCAGAGTACCGAATTGGAACTGCATCTATTTCGCGAAACAAATGGAAAGCAGCCAAAATGAATTGGTTTGTATACCGCAAGATTGAAAACCTCAATTGGTTCAGAGCATGTTGGTGCTTTTCTCATTATGCTTTTCATGCAGTAATGAAGAGAATTTAAAAAAGGATTGGGACAAATGGAAAATATACACATAATCGTGGCAACTGGAGAGTGGGAAACGGATCAATTGCGTTATCGAAGACATCGGCTTGCAGAATTTTTACTTCATCATCCTAGAACAAAAGAAGTAATTTGGGTATGTCCGACACCAAATAAAAAAGAATCTACGATTAATACCTTGTCCAACGGTATCAAACAATGGTCTATTCAGGATTTACTTCCGCTTAAACTGTTTCGATTTGGTCGATATTTGGATGGGTTTTATAAAGAGAAATTACAGCCACTTCTTTTATATTTAAAGCAGTTCCATGGGCAGTTTCGTTTTCACTTGTGGTATACATTCCCGGGATTCCCGTTATTGGCAGATCTCTTTTCTTGGAATACAGTGATTTATGATTGCAGTGATTTATGGTCTTCTCCTATTAGTGGTAGAAACTCAATATTATCTGACCTTAGGCAAACAATCATTTCAAAAGCAGAAAATCGGATCATTCGAAGAGCAGATACGATTTTTTGCACATCCGGTTTTTTGCGGGACAGAATCCTTGAAAAAGGTCGTTCCCCCGAAAAGGTGTTTACATTCGAAAATGGAGTAGAATTTGCCTTGTTTGCAGATGAACAAAGTCAAAAAGAAAATGTTATTCCTGAAAACTTTAAAGGAACTGTATTAGGATTTATCGGAGGGATTAAGCCTAAGCTTGATTTTGAACTCATACAAAATGTAGCTCAACAAAAGAAAGATTGGCTGTTTTTATTCGTTGGACCAGATAGAACTGATTCTCACCCTGGATTTAGAAAACTATTAAATGAGGAAAATGTATTATGGAAGGATAGTGTTCCACCATTTGAAGTACCGAAATACATGAACTTGATTGACATTGGAATGATGCCTTATAAACCTTCTTTATATAATCAAGCCGTATTTCCGCTAAAGCTATTTGAATTTCTAGCATCAGGTAAACCGGTTATTGGTGTCCATTTACCATCTACAAAAAAGTATACACGCGATTCCGTGTATCAACATCTAGAATCAAATAGTCCTAGTGAATTTATTTATACTTGTGAACAATTAATAGCAGAAAAAAAGAATGAAAATAGTGTATACATCCGTAAACAAATAGCTAAATCCAAAAATTGGGATGAAGTGTTTGAAGGCATGGTTCAAAGCATATAGCAATATTTTGTAGTTCATATGCAAACTTACCAAAGGAGTGAGTGACTTGAAACAAATTCGCAAAGCGATTATACCTGCTGCAGGATTAGGGACGAGATTTTTACCAGCCACGAAAGCGATGCCTAAAGAAATGCTTCCTATCGTTGACAAACCTACCATTCAATATATTGTGGAGGAGGCGGTAGAGTCCGGTATTGAAGATATAATCATCGTAACGGGTAAAGGGAAGCGTGCAATAGAAGATCATTTTGATCATGCCTTTGAATTGGAAGAAAATTTAGTGGCTAAGGGAAAATTTGATATTCTTGAAAAGGTAAAGGAATCATCGAAATTTGATTTGCATTATATAAGGCAGAAGGAACCAAAAGGTCTAGGACACGCAATTTGGTGTGCCCGCAAGTTTATTGGTAATGAGCCTTTTGCAGTCTTGTTAGGTGATGATATTGTTCAGGCTGAAACTCCTTGTTTAAAACAAATGATGGATGTTTATAGTAAGATTCAAGCATCTGTCATTGGTGTTCAAACCGTTCCAGAAAACGAGACATCTCGATATGGGATCATTGATCCAATCGGTCAGAAGGATCTCTTATATCAGGTAAGAAATTTTGTGGAAAAACCACCCTTAGGGACTGCTCCATCTGACTTGGCGATTATGGGAAGATATATTTTAACTCCGGAAATATTTATGTTTCTTGAAAATCAAGAGGAAGGAGCAGGCGGTGAAATACAATTAACAGACGCAATACAAGAGCTTAATAAAATTCAAAGGGTTTTTGCTTATAGATTTGAAGGAAAACGATATGATGTAGGAGATAAACTCGGATTTATTCAAACGACCATCGAAATGGCCCTACAAGATAAAGATCTTCGAGAACACTTAACAGCATTCTTAGAGGATGTGTTAACAAAGCAATTATAAATAAATATTAAGCGATAGTGATAAAAATGAAAAGGATAACAGCATACACAATTAAAAGTACTTGCATTTATCCTTTTTTTCATCTGGCAATTTTAATAGCGTTATTGTGTTATGATTAAAAATCCCACTCTTTTACAAACCCTTCAAATTCATTCGATAAACACTCCATATATATAATATCCCATAGTTTTCCACCCAGAAAATGTGCTTGTCTTCTTCTTCCATATTCCACAAAACCACATTTTTCATAAGCTCGAATAGCACCCTTATTAAATTCAAATACGTTTAAATCAAGATTATGAATCCCTAAAACAGAAAAGGCATAATTCATCATTAGTTTTGTTGTTTCCGTTCCATAGCCTTTTCCAAGACAATCTTTTTCACCTATAACAATATTAAAGGTGGCAGTCCGATTTAAATGATTTATATTCTCTAGATAGGTAAAACCTATAGGACGGAATGATTGCTTTTCAAAAATAGTAAAAAATACGTAATTAGAATTGGAACTAAATTGATCGATGGATGTAGCGTTTGCGTTTCTAGATGATGGTTTGGACGAGCCTAACGTCCTCGTGATGGTAAAATCATTATTACATTTCACATAAACATCCAAATAATCTTGCGACAGTGGACCTAAGGCAACAGACTCTCCCTCAAAATTAATAATTGCTTTCATAATACCCCTCTTTCGCTTATGAAAAAATTCCTATCTAATCTTTAATATTATTTTAATTTTACCATCTTAAAATATATATAGTTAATTAATGGAGATATTTTGAAAAAACGGGCTGTATCCTATCTACAAACCGGGTCATTTTAAATAGAATGCAGAAACAAGGTAATTTAGGCCGCAAAAAGAACATGAGTTAATTTGCTGACCCTTGAATTTCGATAAGATTTACTTAAAAATTGGCTTTGTTAATGATTATTGTTGATTTCCAGCCTTATGTGTACACGTGAACGGCTTTTATTCGGTACGAAAACTAGCGAGAACGTGTACACATAAGGCGGTATAAGTACCAAGAATATAGTTTAACAAAGCCTAAAAATTAATGAGAGGGTGATTCATGATGATTCGCAAATCCATTCCATCTCATTTACTGGCATTGTGCTGGTTAATGTCCATTCCATTGTTAGGAACTTTGTATGTTTTTTTAAATCGTCAAAAAGTAAAATCTTATAGCCTAGTGACAGACCTTGATCGCCATATTCCCTTTATAAAAGTCTTTATTTTACCGTATGTATCATGGTTTGTGTTTATATTAGCTGCATTAATTTATCTTTGCGTAAAGAACCGTCAAGCTTATTATCGAACTTTAATTTATTTCAATATTGGACTGTTAATTTGTTACGGAGTTTATTTTGTCTTTCAAACTCATGTCCCACGGCCCACATTAACAGGGCATGACTTTCTCACTAATATGGTTCGCTCTGTTTACCACTTGGATGAACCATACAATTGCTTTCCAAGCACCCATGTCTTAACATCTTATTTGATTTTAAAGGGATTTCAATCAGCTAAAAATATCCCTAGTCCAATTCGAATTGGAGTTTCCATTATGTCGCTTCTCATTATGGTTTCGATTCTCTTTGTGAAACAGCATGTATTGTTTGATTTAGTTGGTGGTGTTGCGGTTGTGGAGGTCATTTATTTTGTTCATCGGTGGGTAACAGCAAAAATAAAAAGCTTACAATTAGTGTGGCAGCATCGTAACAGTACAAATAAAGAGTCGGTTAAAAGTTCTTAACTTGTTCTATGGAAGGAATTAGCAGAAGGAAATACCAACTCACATGTAATCATATGAAAAGGATTTTTCCATTCGACAGAGAATATATAAAATTATTCTGTAATAGTGAGGAGGCATTCATATGGAATTTCATGCAGTTAGACTGTTGGTAAATGATTTTCAGAAGTGTTTAGGCTTTTACAGAGATACTCTAGGTTTTTCCGAATGGCATAACGATGAACAGGAGTATGCTTATTTTGAAGAAAAGCAACTTGCCCTTTTTTCTCGCTTAAAAATAAAGAATGTTATCGGCGAAGAAGAGGCTACTAGTGAGGCTTTATATTCAAAATTCCTGCTTCAATTTGAAGTGGATGATGTTGATAGAACTTACATGGGTTTAGTGAAAAAGGGTGTTCAATTTATCAATCTGCCGCATGATCAATGTGCATGGGGATCACGAGTTGCACATCTCCGCGACCCGGAAGGAAACGTAATCGAGCTATACCAAATATTAGAGAAAGCAAAAAGCTGAACGAAAAATTGTTCAGCTTTTTGCTATTATTAGTTTGTTACCTTCACAGTAACGAATTGATCAAAAAATTCAAGTATACTACGGTTTACCAAAATCTCATTAGACTTCTTCGAGAATCCGTGACCTTCATCCTCAAGTACGAGATATTTTACATCTACACCATTATCTTGCAGGGCTTTTACAATCTGATCCGATTCTTTCTTCACAACCCTTGGATCGTTTGCGCCTTGAATGACAAGCATTGGTTTGGTCATGTTATCAAGATAAGTGATCGGAGAATATTCCGTTAGCTTATCGAAATCTTTTTCAGGATCTCCTACCCATTGGTTCATAATCGGCTTCCAATGATCTGGAACAGACTCAATAAATGAGAATAGGTTGGACGGCCCGAAAATATCGACAACCGCTTTGAAATACTCTGGATGGCGTCCGTGCAATAACAGCGCCATATAACCGCCAAAGCTTCCACCCATCAATAATGTTTTCTCTCTGTCCGCTAATCCATTTTCATAAAGGTATTCAAGACCAGCAATATTATCCAGACGAGGACCTTCCCCCCAGTTACCTTCGACCATTTTTGTAAAGGCTAGACCATATCCAGTAGAGCCGCGGAAGTTTGGTGAAAAAATGCTATAGCCTCTGTTCACAAGGAATTGGAACATCGCCCGGAAATTATTTCGTTCTGCAGCTTGCGGACCGCCATGCGGCCACAGAATCACATGCCCGTTATTCACATCGTCTTTCGGTTTGAAGAATAGTGCTTCAATCGCTAAACCGTCATAGGATGGGTAAGTAATAACTTCCGGTGCAGAAAGTTCGTCCTCTTTAACGCCTGGTACTGCAAGGTTTGTTAGCTGCTTCCAGTCTGTACTCCCGGTTTCTTTTAAGAAAATATTATACGGCTTCGTTGCAGTTCCGGCTAAAAGATATATATTTCCGCTTTCTGCAATCTTTATACCTGTTACAACAGTTGCAGGTAATTCCACTTTTTGCAATGTACTGTTTGCTAAATCATATTGGTATAAATAATCATTTACACCTTTTGATGAAAGCAGGTAGAGCGAATTTGAGTTCTTATCAAATTGAACGCTATTAAGCTCCTCTTTTTCTAGAGAAAGCACCTTGGAGAATTCATGAGTATCAAGATGAAATTTGGCTAGGTAAGCAAAGTCTTCGCCAAATGTCGTAGCAAAATAATATTCCTTATCTACAAAAACACCATCTCCAACTGTAAATTGCTCATCCGTTTCAGGTGTAAGGGAATAAGACTTTCCATCCTGAAAAACGTATCCAGGTGCATATGTGTTGGCGAATTGCTTCAAATAGACAAAGCTTGTTTCCTCCTCATTGAAAGCCAACAAGAAGCAAGGGGCCTCTGCACCTTCCATCACAACTTTTTCCTCATCTTTTTTGATATCGTATTGATAAATATTCAGGAATGTTTCATTGTTTTTCGTAGAAGTGTAATAAAGTCGCTTGTCATCTTTTGATAAAATTGGATGCATATGACGATGACCTTCTGCTGTACGAAGCGGTACGAGTTCCCCGCCAGCTGGTGGAAGCGCATAAAGCTGGGCATTCTCATCGCCATCATGATCAAAACCAACAACTAGAAAACCGCCGTCATGCGAATACCGTAAATCATGGCAGGTCTGATCCTTAAACGTCAGTGGATATGGATATTGATTTGGCAAATCCATCGCCCAAAGATTATATTTACCTGTTAAATTGGTGCTGAAAACTAATTGCTTTTCATCCGGACTCACGTTGAAGGCTTGAATATTGAAAGTACGATAAAAATTCTCGATGTCTGGCTTTTTAAACGTTACCATGGTAACACACCCCTTTTTGAAATTTCCGTCTATACTGAAAATTTAAAGGGAATAGGAAGAAAAGTCTAGTTTGAAGTTCAGTGTTTGGCAAAACATGATAGAATAATAAGTAAATTTAGATAGTTTGAAAGGGTCATCATATGAGTAATATACATCGAATTGTTTGGTTTGATCACCAAGTCCGCAATAAGCGCTATCCAAATAGTAAAACACTCTCCGAAAAATTTGAGATTTCCAATCGGCAGGCATTACGCGATATAGAATATATGGTGAATACAATGGGAGCCCCTTTAACCTACGTTCCAAAGAAGAGGGGCTATGAATATGAGGAAAATACCTATATGATTCCGTACCAAATCATTTCAGAAGAAGAAAGAGATATTCTTGCCTTCTTAGGCTACCGGTATCGTCAATTAAGATATGAAAATTCATCAAGGGTCAATCGAGTAGCTACCCTCTTTAATCGTTTAGCAGGAGAGGAGTGGAAGGATATTACGCAAACCTTTCCGTTTTATAGTGTTCCTCCACGCACGGTTCAGTTTGTTCATACGATTCATCATTGTATAAAAGAGAATAAGTTATTAAATGTAACCTACCTTTCTGAAGAGGAAAGCGGAATGATTCAGCATGTTTTAGAACCTATTACGCTCCTTTTTAAAGGAAATTTGGATTATCTAGTTTGCTATGACCAGCGTCAATCCAAAGAGGTGCTAATAGATTTACAAGACATTACAGAGCTTTCTATTTTACTTAAAAAAGAAATCCGTAGTCATCATCGTTCCCATACAAAACTTCATTCCTTAGAACAAAAACCTTTCAAGGCAGAAATGGAAATGCTCCTTCCATTTAAAGGAGAAAGCTGGCATGGTTTCACAGTTGTGAACCCAGAGGAAAACCGGTTTGAGGTGGAATTTTATGATCTAGATATGTTTATCAATCGCTTTCTGGCTTCGAATCATCATGTAAAAATCATCGGTCCTAATTGGTTGAAGGAGCAAATCATGGAAAAGTGCAGAAGTATCATTAATGGGGTAAAAAATGAAAACTAAGGTGATAAAAGATATTAATATAAAAAAACAATCACGCTCCTATTTAAACAGTTTATATTCTATTTTAACAGCCGCGAATCTTTTCGTTGACCCCTATTACATGCTCTCCGGTATGACAGGAATGGCTTTTAAGTTTACAGCCTTGCGGAATCTTGCACCTAGGTCGGTTAATTCCTATGGAGCATGGGCGAAGGAAAACTGGAAGATGGTAAACCGTCTTGGAATCTATAATGAGGCTGGTGCGGACCGGCTCAGACATCGTACTTTTCCATTGATTCAGAAACATGCGATTCAAGCGATCATTGATTCCATTGATAAGGGGATTGCTGTGCTCTACTGGATTCCGGAATTTGGTGTGATACATGGATATAACCTGGAGGAAAGGGTCTTTTTTTATAAGGCTGCAGGAGGCTACTATGAATCCAAGAGTATGTATGAAACTGGCCAAAAGATTCTCTTATTTGATAATATTTGCAAGAACTTTTCTGCTATTTGGTTTTATCAGCTTTTTGGTGAAAAGGTGGAAAAGGATAGAAAAGAGATATACATAGATTCTTTAAAAAGTGCTGTACATGATTGGAATACGGAGTATAAGAGTGAGCACGCAGCTTCGGGAAAAAAGGCATACGAAACTATCATCCGCGCTTTGGAGGAGCAAAATTATAATAAGCGCGGCGCGGAATACCTTTTTCACACTTACACACAATCTAAACTGGAAATCTATCAGTATTTAACTGTTGTTGCAGAAGAGCTTCCCTTTTTATCGGAAACTGTTTCCATGTATAAAGATATACATGGAATTTTTAAAAGAATAAGCAATCATGATACTCCTATCAAGTGGTGGAAGGAAGCAATGGTACTGGAGGATAGAGCTATGCAAATAATTGGGGAAAATATAGAGAATGATCCTTCCTCTGAAATGATGAAAATCGATTGGCATCAAGGGGAAGCAAGGTGAAGAGTTTGCATAAGGTATTGGAAGGGATCCGTTATAGGGAAGAGAGTGGGACGATTATCGATCCGATGTATGCTGTTATGGACTATTTGAACTATTTCCCGATGACAAAGGATCTGTTTGCCGGTATGTCCTGTTTGGCCTTTCGATTTTCAGTGGATCGATCATTAAGTTTTTCGTCCACATCCCTTTACAATTGGAATGAAAATTGGCTGGCATCGGATTTTCTCGGAATCTATACAGAAATGTATTCCAGCTTTACGGATGATGCTACTTTTCCTTTGTATCAGAAAAAAATGATAGAAAAAATAATAGCATCTATCGAAGAGAATATTCCGGTTATTGTTTGGCAGGAAAGCTTTCAATTGGCCATTGGGTATCATCAGGAATTGGAAGAATTATTGCTATTGGACGGCGACAGGACAAATTCACTGAAATTCTCAGAGTTTGGAAAAAGCAGTCTTCCAGTTTGGTATGCTCATTTTTTTACGAGAGACCGTATTGAAATGGACGCGAAAGAAATATATATGGAGTCATTGTTTCAGGCGGTATATAAGTTTCAAACGCATGATTTGTCCTTGCCGCGCGAAACATATGCATGTGGAGGAAGGGTACATGATTTTATCATAGAGTCTTTGCAGAAAGGTACCTATTGTAAAAATTCCTTCCAGCGTACTTTAATGGCTCATGCCAAATTAAAACTTCATATGATTCGTTATTTTAGGCAGATATTTAAGAAAATGCCAGAAATATGCGTGTTGGAGAAGGAATTAATTTCAATTTGTGCTTTTTATCAAGAAATAGAAGAATTTATTGTAAAAAGGGATATCTCGAAACTTGTAGACTTGTATAAGGTTGCTAACCATTTAGAAAACAGCATCTATGCAACAATCCAAATGGTCTATCAAGAGGAATTTGCAAATCGGTTTGGAACAATTGGTTTAAGATAAGGTTCTTTTCTTAAACATTGTTGTTTTTATATACGAAAACTTTGTTTGGTCAAAAATGATGAACTTGGAACCTAGTCTATTTAGAATTTACAACAAATGACGAAAAGCAACAGCTTAAAATCGGCTTTTGGATTTTAAACAATCATTGCGAAAACAACTTAAGATAAATTTATCTACCATGACATTTTATGTCATACCTCACTTGTTACAATAGCTTCAAGCAGAAACAAAGAGGTGATCAAAATGTCAAAGTCTAATAGAGGAAAAGGATTATGGAATACACCAGCGAGGGGTAGGGGGACATGCCCAATTTGTCAGTTTACTAGAATTAAACTACTTTATACGAATAATTTAGCAGACGGTACAAAAGCAAAGGTATGTAAAAAATGCTCCCAAAAAGCTGTCTGAAAAATGGAGGATAACATTGAACCAATTTGAAATGAAAAAATATGAACCTGAATTTTTTCCTAAAGTGGTAGAGCTATACCGGTCGTTGAAGGATAAGTACAGGGATGTCATATATTGGTGGCCAGGAAAAGAACCTTTAACATGGAATTTTTGTGATTGTGTTTTTGTTGAAGAAAAGCTTGTCGGAAAAGGGCAGGTACAGCCAATCACAATCATGGAGGAAGGGGACAGCCTCGACTTAAAGCATAAAATTTTTATCAATATTAAAATCCACCCTGATTATGAAAAGGAAACAAAGATCTATCAGGGATTGTATGAATCATTATATGAAAAGGCGCTTCAAATTAGAGATACTTTACCGACTGAATTTGGTAGTTTGCTATGTGTCGGAAATTTCAGAGGAGAAGAAGAAAATAATGGATTCTTTGTATCAAAAGGATTTAAACCTCTGAACAGTTTATATGGGATGGAAAGAGATCTATCAGACGAAGTTGTTGCAATCGAAAATCCGACGATAGGAATTGAAGTCCGACATTGGCAAATGAATAAAGAAGAGGAACAAATACAGTATTTGCAGGCAGAAAAAGAGATTTGGCCAGACAATCCGCTTGGCATAGAAAGATTGCTGGAGTTTAAGAGGAACCCAAATTGGACTACGATTACGGCATTCGACGATGAGGACATAGTCGGAAGCGTAATGGCGTGGGAGGATTCAGGTGAAAAAGCGGGGATGATTGAAGATCTTTTTGTAAAAGAAACTTATCGAAAATTAGGTATGGGAAGATATTTTCTTACTGCAGGATTAACGCATCTAAAATCAGCAGGATTAAATATGGCCAAGTTGGTGGTTGTAACAGATAATGATGCTGCATTAAATCTTTATCGTTCAGTCGGGTTCAAGGAAATATCGGAGGAAAAGAGATTTTATATTGAGTTGGATTAAAGTCAGCCTGAGGGGGCTGACTATTTTTATAATTGAATTGGTGCCGGAGGAGGGAGTCTAGGAAAAGAGAGCATTGAAGTGGATTATAGTTGATGTTCAGATTATATTTTTTTGTTAAAATTATATCTTTTCGAAATATATAGAAATATGATATATTTTATCTAATTGTAATATTTTTAATATAATTATAAAAAAAAGGGAGAATTATATGTTTAAAAAACTGTTTGTAATAATGATTGCATCTATTTTCTTAATGACTGCATGCGATTCTATTAAAGGTGTAAATTTAAATAAAATGGTCTTGAATAAATCAAAGATTAATTCATCCCAGAGCTATACAGTTGCTACACTCGACCTTACATATAAGCCATCAGACATAAAAGATAAAGAGTATTTAAAAGTGTTGAATCTCTTGAATCATATGAAGTTTGAAGTTCAAACAAAAATGCAAAATGCTAACACGGTCTCTATGGGCGGGTTTATCCAAATTAAACAAGGTAAAATTCCGTTCCAGTTATATGCTGATAAAAAGCAGACGGTTGTTTTGATAGATCAAGCATCTAAAGCTATCCGTATTCCTGCTGATCAGGGAGGAATGTCGAATGAAAAATTGATTGAAAGTATTCAATCAAAATTACTTCCTTCCGTAGTTAAGGATCTGCCTAACCCGAAACATATTAAAGTCCAAACGAATGTACATTATAAAGTGCATGGTGAAAAAATAAAAGGTTACAAGATTCATGCGAAAGTATATGCAAATGAAGTACCAGCTCTACTGTTAAAATTCATTGATAATTTGTCTAAGGATCAAACTGCTCTTAAACAATTTGCTATGGCGTTCAATCAAGTAAATAAAGCGACTGGTGATGGGATGAAAATTTCCGTAGCGGAGCTTAAGCAGTTTATTAATGAATTTAAAAATGAATTTAAACAGACTTTACCTGATATGAAAAAGTCAGGAATGTTTGACAAAAGAAACTTTCTACAAACAGATATTTTGCTAGATAAAAAATTAAATGTGAGAAAATCTTTTACTGATATTACATTGAAAAATCTCCCAGAGGAAAGTGATGGGTTGAAAGGAATCTCACTCAAGGTTACCCAAGAAACTTGGAAAATTAACAAAAAGGTAAAAGCACAAAAAATTAACCGGAAGCAGTTTATAAGTCAAGATGCTTCAGAAAAAGAATTTCTATCAACTTTGGATAAAAAACATAGTGTACTTTATCGAGTAATAAAGTCTTTTAACTAATATGGTGTCAGACACAATGAGTAGACATTTAGGGCGATTTTCTATTTGTCCTAACTGGTCTATAAGGGGTGTCTGACATTTTTAAATCTATATACAGACTGAAGATACACATTGCTAGGCCAATATTTTAGCAGACTATAAGAAAAAATTTTATTAAAATAAAAACGTTCTTTCATTGAATAAGAAAAAGCCCCTTTCAAAAGTAAAGGGGCTTTTTCTTGTATATATTTTCCTTTATTAGATTGGGAGTCAACAAAAAACGATAGAGGGAGAATCGTGCCCGAAAAGTAGAGTGAGCCAATGAAACGGTAACGATAGTGGAAGGATTGTGCTCGAAGAGGAGGCTGGAACAAGGAAACGGTAACGATAGAGGGAGGATTGTGCTCGAAGAGGAGGCTGGAACAAGGAAACGGTAACGATAGTGGGAGGATTGTGCCCAAAAAGCAGTATGAACCAAGGAAAAGGTAACAATAGAGGGAGAATCGTTACCAAAAAGGAGAGTGACTTAAGTTATTGGGAATGATCAAAGGAATTATATTCCAAACCTAAGTCAGAAGTGGTGAAACCTTCTTTACTCATTAACCATATCTCACCTTGAACTTCATTCCCTTGGAAAAATAAATGTATTCGTTTTACAATAGAGGAGATGATTAAAGAAAAGAAAGGTCGCGGACCTATGTTTAGAGGAAAAGCATTTCCTATTGATAAGGAAAATTCCATTTCCGAGCTATTTGAAATGGAATTAAATGGAGTGAAGCAATGGATCTATATTAGGGGTGAGGATTCTGCAAAACCAGTGCTGTTAATGGTTCATGGTGGGCCGGGTGCTAGCCAAATTGGATATGCTCGCTATTTCCAGAAGGAATTAGAACAGCACTTTATCGTAGTTAATTGGGACCAAAGGGGCTCAGGAATGTCCTATTCACCCATTATCCCAAAAGAATCGATGACGATACAGCATTTTGTAGATGATATTATTGAGCTAACCAAATACCTTTGCCAACGATTTAAAGTGGATAAAATTTTTATGGCAGCGCATTCTTGGGGATCGATTATTGGACTTTTAGCTGTTCATCAACGATCCGAACTTTTTTACAAATATTTTGGGATCACGCAGATGGCAAACTATATGGAGAATGAAAAAGCTTCCTATCAAATTTTGTTGAAAAAGGCTAAAAGTCTAAATCACAGAAAAGCCATCAAAGATTTAACAAAAATAGGACACCCCCCATGGAATAAACTGAAAAAGGAACGGATTCTAAGTAAATACTTGAATTTGTTGGGTGGTGGAATGTCTCGTGATGGGAAGATTTTAAATATCATGATAAAATATGTCATCCAAAGTACGGAATATAATTTGCACGACTATTTTCGTTTTCTAGCTGGCCAATCGTTCAGCAAAAAGATACTCTATGAAGAATTTAGAAAAGTAGATTTAAAAGAAGTCGTAAAAAAAATAAATATCCCCATTTATTTTTTAATGGGAAGATACGATTTAACAGTCCCACCAGAACCAACAGAAGAACTATTTCATTCGATTGAGGCCAATGAAAAGCACTGGATTTGGTTTGAGAATTCAGCACATTCCCCAATGTTTGAGGAGAAGGAAAAATTTGCGGTACTTCTTAATATGGAAACAAAGTGAAAAATCCGGTTATTTAATATGTCATGATTTGTGAAAAAACATTAAACAACAAGCTTGAAAGAAATATAAATTTAAACGAAAGTAATGATGATAATATTATTGGAAATATATCTTAGAAGATACTAAATAGGGAATTGTAATATCGTTGTTTACTACGTTGGAAAAAAATTAAAAATGGACTTCCATAAAAATAAAAAGTTCCAGACTGCATTTTTTATAAAATTGAAATATCCTCATATAAATAACATCGTCAAAAGTAACAATACCGATTAGCATATGTTAGTCCACTTTCGTTTTTACAAAAAAATATTTTTCTGGATAGTGATAAATATGGAATAAAAAAATTAAAACAGATGGAAGAAATAATATCATCTGTTTTAATTTCATTTAGTTACTTCTTAGTAATATCAGTTATACTGGGGGGCATTACTTTGAAAATTTTATCATAATACTGCGCTGTACTCCTTTATTTGGCTGCGAAAAATGCCGTTTCTACCGTTGCTTTTAGCGTTGTAAAGAGCCATGTCGCAAGAAGTGTAAAGTGTTTCCAAAAGCGTATTCTGATCTGGTATAACAGTGAGGACGCCAATACTAATAGTATATGCCACTGGCAGACTACGGCTGCTGGATCCGTTAAGTGTCTGTTTCAGTCGTTCGGCAATTTCGTTTGATTCGTCTTCATCCTTTCCAGGCAGTAGGATTCCAAATTCATCCCCTCCATAGCGCACAAATAAATCATCTTTGCTTAAATATTGCTTAATTTGTGAAGTAAGGTCCTGTAAAACTTGGTCGCCAGTATGATGGCCATAAGTGTCATTAATGGCTTTAAAACTGTCAATATCAAATAGAAGATAAGATATAGGTTGTTCCTTTTTAGCATAGTTATTGAGATATTGCTTCGCATATACTGTAAAGGTTCTACGGTTTAACGTGCCTGTTAAATCATCATAACTAGCTAAACGGATTAACTCATGGTCCGCATGTTCCTTCATTAGCAGCACAAATCCTAGATTTCCTACAATTGTAATAAGATAAATAGTTAACAAGGAAATTAATTGGTAGGATCCAGGAGTATAGAAGCTTGTCGAAACCGTTGATGATAGTATTGCAATCGCTCCTCTTATCAAAGTAGCTGTAATAAAAAGAAGATACAAACCACCTATGGTTCTCATAAGTAAGGTCAGCGTTTTCCCGAAGAACAACCGACAAACCGGAATTAAGAGTAGAGCAGTTGCAAATGAGTAAAATGCAATTCGTATGCTCTCTATGTTATAAAAGTGAACAACGAATTGAAATCCGATAATACAGAGCAGCGTCATAACAAGATATATCTTTTTAGTCCTAGGACGTAGAGTGTTTTGAATACTCATTAAGGCTATAATCTCTAAAGAAGTTCCAATAAATAGTATCGAGTTAGCAAATGAGATGGTTAGAAAGTCAGGAATTTCTCCACGAAAAACCATACAAAAAAATGCTATAGTCTGAGAACATTTTGCTAAAAAAAAGATTTTGATTGTTTTACCCTTTGTATGATTATGCCCATAAGCACTAATTAAGATTAAAGTAATTAAGTATCCTATCCCAAGTAATAGAATAATTGTTTTTGAATCCAAAAATATATTCATAATTAGTCACCTGTAATGAACGAATTTTCAATCAATATGATTATAACAAAAGTAGAGGGGGTGTATATACCTTTATAGATGTATTTGATACTATTTATGTTTAAGGTGAAAAAATAAAATAATACAAAAAGAGGTAAGAATCGCATGAGATTCTTACCTCTTTTTTTGTTTAGAAATTAGGCTGTTTTCGTATAGATTGTGGCTTTCTTGAACATATTGTTAAAGGGTTGATATAATAGGGTTTAGGAGGCGTTCAAGTATGTGGGAAAGTGTTTATGAAGATTTCAGCGAATTAACCAAATCAGAGCAATTGGCGTTGTTTAACGCAATGAAACAGGACTTGTTTCCAGACGAACCAGATAAGATTACTAAACTACTCAAAAGCATTCGTGAAGCTCGATTTGCTTCTGGTTTAGGTTGTGTTCATTGTGGAAGTACATCGGTTAAACGGAACGGTAAATATCGTTCAAGACAACGCTATCTATGTAATGATTGCGGGAAATCGTTCAATGATATGACCAATACGCCATTTTCAGGTTCTCGTTACCCTGAAAAATGGGTGAAATACATTGAACTTATGGTAGAGGGATATACGCTACCGAAAATCGCTAAACGCCTTAAAATACACATTTCCACTGCGTTTTATTGGAGACATAAAATCTTGAACGCAATAGGAAGTCTTGGGTTCAATCAACTTCAAGGTATCGTTGAAAGTGACGAAACCTTCTTTCGTGAGTCTATGAAAGGTCGTGAAATCACCCATAGAAAACCCAAGAAGCGTGGAGAAAAGGACGAAAAAAGGGGCATTTCTAACCTTAAAATTGCTGTTGTGGTTGCACAAGACCGTAATGGTAGTGTAATTGCTCGAAAAGCAGGAACAGGTCGTGTTAAAGCTGAAGAAATTGACACTGTGATAGGTGAGTATATTCATCCGTCTGCTTTGCTATGTACTGACACTGCAACAAATTATAGAAAGATTGCCAAGATGAAGGGGTTACAACACGAAACCGTTAATGAACGACAAAAACAGCGTGTAAAAAAGGTCATATACCACATTCAGCACGTCAATAACTTTCATAATCGCTTGAAAGGATGGATGGAACGGTTTCAAGGAGTTGCAACGAAGTATTTGGACAATTACCTTTACTGGTTCCGTTGGCTTCAATTAGGGAAAAATGTAGCATTTGAAAATCGAGTTGAACAAATGCTTATTTCAGCGTGTCAAAAATCCAATAACACTACTGTTGAAATGTTAAGGGGGGCATAATTAAATACCCCAATCAAGAGGTATTGTGTTTTTTTCCTACGAAATAGGCAAATATAAATGGAAATAATGGTATAAGAGCAAGTAATCTAAACCAATTATTCGCACCAAGAAAATAAAGCATTGGAAGTATCAGTGCTATCCCACTTACATTGAACGAAAGACGAGATTTCACAAATAATCCGTAAATAAAAAACAACAAACCAATTCCTGTTAACGCCCATAAAGCGAATACAACCCAATTAATAGCCATATTTATCTCCCCTATTTCAACTAATGTCTAAGAATAATTTTAACAGAAAATTCAAATTAATATACTTATATTTTTTCTGTAAAAAGCAACACTCCTTACGAAAACAGCCAGAAATTATTATATTCAATTATGTGGAAAATTTTTAGGAAAACTGTCTATGTTTAGAGGATTTCTACGTCTCCTCCCTGCGGGTAATGACATCAGATCGTGAACTACCTCGTGTGTTTCTTTTGCTCTCGCCGAAGACTATGAAGGTGAAAGTAATGCTTCAAATTTCACATATCCGCACGCTAGAGCTGCGGCTATTGCGCATTTGTTCTTACGTGGGCACTACTTCCTTAATTTGTAACAAATTGGATTCATTCCTTTTGTTTGCGGACTTATGTTCCGCTGTTTTGCAATAAAGCAGTAAATCCTCTTTGTTTTTTGTAAACAACGTACTCAGAGTCCACTTACCCTTAAAATTATGGTCTTTTATTAAAAATAGCGGATTCCATGTCCGCTTAAATGATAATCGATAATAGTTTATTGAAGTATGTATGGGTTTTTAGCTGCTAAAACGTAAACCGAGATACTTGTTCGCCTCCAATTATTAACCCATCTATTTCTTGAAAGCCTATTTTTTCGTAAACTCGCTTTGCATGTTCATTAGCTGGTTCATAAGATAGTGTAATAGTTTGATGGCAATCCTCTTTCATATTTCTAATATCGTTTATTATGAGTTGAATTGCTTCCTTTCCATACCCTTTTCCTTGCTGTTTTTGATCGATCATCATGCGATAAATCCAATATTCATGATCGTCTTCGTCAATTCCATAAAGTGCAAATCCGATCATTTCCTCTTCTTGATAGATTCCTTTTGCATGGAAATTTTCAAGAAAATTCAATTGGGCCAGCGATACCGCATTTGAAGCCACAAACTTCACTTGATCTTCTCTCACACGTAACGAAATGGCCTCTACCCAATTGTCTTTCGTAATCGTTTTTAAATGCAACATACCTTCATCTCTCCTTTTCTAAATTATACACAATATTCATTCTTTAAATCTGTATTTTGGGAAATTTGGAAATAACCTGCGATTTTCAAAAAATCGGCAGATGCCCTTATAAGTTTTTAAAGATAATATGGCTTCATTATCCCGAATCAGTCCAAAGACGACTTTGGCAATTTGTAAATGTCTTTTCATTCGAATTTGCGTATAAAGAGAACAATGGGAATGGTATTGTATCAACGAGTGACACAAAGGTTGCCTTTTATCAGTTTGACAATTTTAAATATTCCATCATAATGATAATGATCGAATTTTAAAAATACTGTCTTTTAAAAGAGTTATATAGGAGGAGTGATGGATTATGGAGATGACGGCAGCGCTACTTCAAGAGTTACAAGAAATGCTCCCCGAAGATCAGGTAAGCATTAATCCTACAGTTTTGGAACAGCACAGCAAAGATGAATCTTATCATACGCCACATTTGCCGGATGTAGTAGTGTTTCCAAAAAATGCAGATGAAGTAAGTAGCATCATGAGATTCGCTTCGGAAATGCAGATTCCTGTGACACCATTTGGGATTGGCTCAAGCCTCGAGGGTCATGTCATACCGTATCATGGTGGTATCTCGCTCGATTTTCAGCTTATGAATCAAATTCTTGAGGTTCGACCCGAGGATTTCCTAGTTCGAGTCCAGCCAGGCGCGACAAGAACTCAACTGAATAAAGAGCTTAAAAAATATGGTTTGTTTTTTCCAGTTGATCCGGGTGCGGATGCCACACTCGGCGGGATGGCGGCAACGAATGCAAGTGGAACGACTTCTGTGCGTTATGGAGTGATGCGTGACCAGGTTCGCGACCTGCAAGTGGTACTTGCAGATGGCCGTATCATCCATACCGGCAGTATGACGGTTAAATCTTCTTCTGGATATTCAATTACCGGATTGTTCGTCGGATCGGAAGGTACCCTTGGGGCGTTTGTAGAGTTAACATTAAAAGTGTATGGAATACCTGAAGTGGTAACCGCCGCCAGGGCTGTTTTTCCAAGTATTGAAACGGCAGTTAATACAGTAGCGGATATTATGTCTGCAGGAATCCAGATGGCAAGGATTGAACTAGTGGATGCAAGAAGCGTCCAACAAGTTAATCTATACAACGGTACAGACTATCCTGTAAAACCAACTCTTTTTATGGAATTCCATGGCAGTGAAGCTGGACTAGAGCATGATGTCGAGTTTGCAAAGACGCTCGCCGCTGATAATCAATGTGGAGAATTTTTATTCGAGACCGATTCAAAAGCACGGAACCAGCTTTGGGAGGCGCGTCATAATTTAGCCTATGCCTTTGCCCATAAATCCCCTGGTAAAAAAATGATGGTGACGGATGTCGTAGTACCCATGTCTGAATTAGGAGGAGCTGTCCATGATGCGAGAAAGGCAATTGACGAAATTGGTTTGGATGGCGCCGTGTTGGGTCATGTCGGCGATGGAAACTATCATACGATTGTGATGATAGATCCCAATAATATAGAGGAAATGGAAAAGGCAAAAAAATTAAATGCACATCTTGTAGATTATGCCCACAGCCGCGGTGGTTCCTGCACAGGGGAGCATGGGGTAGGGGTAGGTAAAGTTATTTATCAACAAAAAGAACACGGAGAAGCATTGAATGTGATGAAATTAATAAAAGACGCTTTAGATCCAAAAGGGATTTTGAACCCGGGAAAAATATTCTTAGATTAAGGGTCCAGAAAAAAGGATGAATTGCATAGGCATTCATCCTTTTTTGTGTTCACTGCTCTCGAAGCAATCATTTTATTTTTTAAAATATAGGCGATGGAGTTCATATTCAGTTCATAAATCCCCGTTATTATATGAATAGTTCAAGTGAAAGTAATGAAAAATCAGTCTCAAGACGGATACAATCCCGTACAGGAGTTCATGTTAAAAATACCAATATCAATTTATAGTAGTACGAGAGAGGGAGGAATGAAAATGACAAATGGAATCAAAAGGGTTACAACCCTTAAGAATAGTGAGTGGGCCGTTGAAGCGGAAGGTCTTGTAAAAATATTTGGAGACAATCGTGCGGTGGACGGAGTAGATTTGAATGTGCGTGCAGGCAGTATCTATGGTGTTCTTGGTCCGAATGGGGCAGGAAAAACAACGACGATTAGAATGCTAGCGACATTATTAAGAGCGGATGCTGGTATGGGACGTATTTTTGGATACGATGTAGTGAAGGATGCGCAGATTGTTCGACAACTAATTGGTGTGACTGGTCAGTACGCCTCTGTAGATGAGTCGCTCAGCGCTACTGAGAATCTAGTGATTTTTTCCAGATTGTTAGGTTTAGGGCGTACAGACGCAAAGCGTAAGGCAGCAGAATTGTTAGAAGAGTTTGGTCTAACCGAAGCAGCAAAACGTCCGTTGAAAAATTTCTCAGGGGGGATGCGTCGCCGTCTCGATCTTGCGGCTAGTCTGATTGCACAGCCGCCGTTAATTTTTTTGGATGAACCAACAACCGGGTTAGATCCACGAACACGGAATCAAATGTGGGATACAATCCGCCGTTTAGTAAATACAGGGTCAACCGTACTGCTAACAACGCAATATCTTCAAGAGGCGGATGAGCTAGCTGATCGGATTGCGGTTATTGACCGCGGCCATGTTGTAGCTGAAGGTACTGTCGATGAATTAAAATCTTCAGTCGGTACGTCATCTTTACAATTGAGTATCCGAAATATGGATGACATTCCGAATGCACGTCACACTGTAGAACGCGTACTGGGCGTTCAGTCAGCGGTATCACCAGAAGGCGGTAAAATTACTGCTCCGATGACAGATGCAGACCGGGTTACGGACTTGCTAATAGCTCTTCGTGAAGCAGGAATCCAACTGGCTGAGTTAAGCGTGCAAAAACCAACTTTAGATGAAGTCTTTTTAACCATCACTGGTCATGGTGTCGAAGAAGATACAAAGATGTCATCCGATGAATCAGATAAAAAAGAGGTGGTAAGAGTATGAAAACTTCGACGTACAATCAGAGTCCGGAATATCAGCTGCGCAATAAAACTAGCCTCCGGCAAACGGTCCGCAATTCATTAACGATGGCATATAGAGGCCTATTGAAAATTAAGCGTACTCCAGAGCAATTATTTGACGTTACGCTCCAGCCAATTATTTTTACTTTGATGTTTACTTACATCTTTGGTGGAGCTATTTCAGGAAATGTGCATAGTTACTTGCCAGTGATTATTCCCGGCATTCTTGTGCAGACGGTGATCACAACCTCCATTGTAACAGGGGTCCAGTTGCGGGAGGACATGGATAAGGGTGTTTTCGACCGGTTTAAGTCATTACCCATTGCACGGATTGCACCGTTGGCGGGTGCCCTTTTAGCAGATACAATCCGGTATACTATCGCGACTGTGCTTACATTCTCAATGGGCTATATCATGGGATATCGTCCTGAAGGCGGTCTGGGTTATGTTGCCCTTGCTGGGCTTATTGTAATTGCTTGTTCCTGGGCAATTAGCTGGATCTTTGCCTTCTTTGGTGTAATAGCTCGTACTGCATCAAGTGTACAGGGAATCTCGATGCTAGTATTGTTTCCGCTTACGTTTTTGTCCAATGCTTTTGTACCTGCGGATACGTTGCCAAAGGTTCTTCAGTGGTTTGTTAAAATCAATCCAATCTCACATCTAGTCACTGCGGTTAGAAATCTTACCAATTCTGGCACTGTAGGTTGGGATCTTATTATTTCTCTTATCGGGGCTGCTGTTATCGTAGCAGTTTTTGCACCAATCACTGTACGTGCATATATGCGCCGGACATAAATATTAAGGTAATCTTAGACAGGTAGTATATTAAAAGGCGGGAGTACTGTGGAATCCCGCCTGATATTATTTAATCATCCCATGACTGTCTAATATATCGATAAGTGTATCTTTGTGCTGATAACCAGTTATCCTTTCTACAAGCTTGTTATCTTGAAAAAGCAATAATGTCGGCAAGCCTAGTACTTGAAACTTACTGATAAAATCCTCATTTTCATCTGCATTCACTTTTATCATTTTTACTTCATATTCCTCATGAATTTCATCTAATATGGGAGCTAACATTTTACAAGCAGGACACCATGGAGCCCAACAATCTACAAGTACCGGGTTATTCGATTGAATTTCTTTCATAATTTCTTGTCCATTTGCATTTTTTATCAAGCTACTCACCTTTTTCTATTTGAATTTGATTGTAGTATATGATGAAATATAATATAAGTAAAATTAATGTTTTTGATTAATTAAATAAGTTTTTACTAATGTATATACGAGGTGTATTATGACCTTATTTCAATTAGAGGTTTTTATAAAAGTGGTGGAAACCGGCAGTTTTACAAAAGCAGGGGAGCAAATTGGGCTATCGCAATCTGCTGTCAGCCAAGCCGTAGCGGCTTTAGAATCAGAGCTCAATATTAAATTGCTGATCCGAAATAGAAACGGTGTAAGTTTAACCAAAATAGGGGAACGGATTACTGGTCTTATTCGAGATTTGTTAGCGATTAAAACAAAAATAGTGAATGAGGCAGCTGGGATCACAGAAGTGGAAACAGGGACTATAAAAGTTGGCAGTATTTCAAGCATGTCGGCAAAATTATTGCCGGGAATGATTAGCTCCTTTAAGAAAAGATTCCCTGGAGTTGAGGTTATTCTCTATGAAGGGAGTTATGAGGAGGTTAGAAATTGGCTCAAATTATCCGTGATAGATATTGGAGTTGTCACGGAAGAAAACCATGAATTTGAATTTATTCCGCTACTTCAGGATAAAATGGTAGTATTTGTACCAGAAAATCACCGTTTAAGTAATCAACCAAATATTTTTTTAAAAGATATTGCACAGGAACCTTTTATCATGCCAAAGGAATGTCAGCGCATATTTCATCAAATTTTTCAGGAACAGGGAATATCTCCAACGATTCCTTTTGAAGTCCGCGACATATCAACTATCATCGCCATGGTTCAAGAAGGGGTTGGAAATACGATACTTCCAGAGATGGCTGTTCCTTCCTCATTAACTAACATCAATGTCTCTTATTTAAATCCGCAAGTGTATCAGAACTTAGGATTAGAAGTAAGATTATTAGACTATACTAGTCCTATAGTAAAGGCTTTTATTCATGAGACACAAGAATACACAAAGAATTTATCCTTAAAATTATTTAATAGCTACCAATCGATAGTGGTGAAAAAGGGGAAATATTAAATATTGCCATTATTATAAAACATGTTATAATGAATGTAATTTCTTGAAGGAGGCATCAAAAATAGACGATATGATTCTATAACCTTTTTACGCTAAGCAATTTTATAGCAAAAAGGTACTCTGCCTGTGCGTGGACAGAGTGATGGGATTAGTATGTCTATTTTTATATGTCATTTTTTTTCGGATTATTAGCAGTAAAACTCCTATTGTGGAATTTTATTTGTGTTTGTATATGAATCCATCTATTTTAGCACAGGCAGTCGTCTGTGCTTTTTTGTATTCAAATTTTTCAGATGGAGGGATGCAATATGCACGTATTAAAAACAGATAATTTAAATGTTGAATTGAACGGAAATACAATTATTCAAGGTGTGAACCTCGATGTTCAAAGAGGCGATCATGTTGCTTTAATAGGTGACAATGGGGTAGGAAAAACATCATTGTTAAAAGTATTATGTGGCAAGGTTTCGCAAACAGGCGGAAAATTAGACTTATGCTTAAGCAGCGACGAAATTGGCTGGATGATGGATGAACAAGTGGAGGAAAGCACCACAACGATAAGATACATCTATATGGGAAATGAACAATGTTATGAATTAAAAAATAAATTGGAGCAAATGCAGGAACTTTGGGTGGAGGATACTGCTTTTGTTGAGAATTATAACAATACTTTACAGCAATATATGGATCTCCAAGGCTACGAATGGGAAGCGAAGATTGAGCGAATAGCCAAGGAACTCGGAATTAACCAGGAATGGTGGAGCGTTTCTTTTTCTGATTTAAGTGGTGGACAAAAAACGCGTGTGAAGCTGGCAAGGTTGCTCATTAAGGATCCGCAGATGCTTGTTTTGGATGAGCCGACAAATCATATGGATATCGAATCTGTTGAATGGCTGGTAGGCTGGCTGCGGCAATATAAAGGAACAGTGCTTTTCACTTCGCATGAACGTGATTTTATCGATAAAGTTGCTTCTATAACGTATGCATTAACGGATAAAGGCACGAAGCGGTACTATGGAGGATATTCTTTTTATAAAGGGGTACATGATCAGGAGCTGCATGCTGCAGAGGAATTATATAAAAAATATAATCATGAACGAAAAAAGCTATTAGAAGTTATTCAAACGTATAAACAGTGGTATCAGAAGGCATCGAACTCAGCAAGCGAGCGAAATCCGTTTGCGAAAAAGCAAGCAGGCAGGCATGCGAAACAAGTGAAAGTGAAGGAAAAGGCATTGGAACGCTTGGAAAACAAGAATATCGAAAGGCCAAAGGATAATAAAGGAATTGAGGCATTTTTTGATGCGGAGGCATTTGAAGGGAAACGAATGATAGGGATGAAAAATGTATCCTTTTCATACAATCCGGCTATTCCATTTATTCAAAATCTGGATATGGAGATTTCTCGTGGAGATCGTCTGGCGGTAGTGGGGAAGAATGGTTCCGGCAAAACAACCTTATTGAAGCTATTAACTGGCACCATATTACCAGTGGAAGGTGAGGTTCGGCGAAATCCACAGCTGAAAATCGGGTATTTTATGCAAGAGCTGGATCAATTAAATATGGAAAATACGATCCTGGATGAGCTACTGGAACTTGACCATTTAACACAGGAAGAGGCAAGAACCATTTTGGCATGTTTCTTATTCCGTCGAGAGGATGTTTTTAAGAAAATTAAGGACTTGAGCATGGGAGAAAAATGCCGCGTTGCTTTTGTAAAGTTATATTTTTCTGATGCGAATTTGCTTGTGTTGGATGAGCCGACCAACTATTTGGATATTAGTACACGGGAACAAATAGAGGAAGCCTTGGCTGTGTATCCCGGGTCGGTGGTTATTGTATCACATGATCCTTATTTGCTCAGAAAGGTTGCGAATCGGGTTATGGAAATAGAGGCGGGCAAAGCTTCTCATTACAAGGGCAGTTATAAGGATTGGGAGGAAAGCCAGAAACTCACTCCGGAAAAGCAAGGAATCGAGAATGAAATATCTTTACTGGAGATGGAGCTTGTTGAATTATATGGGCAAGAAGAGGCTAATTTAGATAAAATAAAGGAGATAAAGAGAGAACTGGAGAAATTGAAAGAATTTAGGATGGATAAGACGAAGTAAAAGTTGAAGCCAATTGTTCTCTTTAGATGTTCAAAAGACCAAGAAGCAGGAAAAACGTGGTCGGTTGTCCTTTACAAGGTATCAAAAGACCAAGAAGCAGGAAAAACAAGTTCGAGTTGTCCTTTACAAGGTATTAAAAGACCAAGAAGCAGGAAAAACGCGGTCGAGTTGTCCTTTACAAGGTATCAAAGACCAAATCAGTTCAAGTCCCTCTTTCTACTAGGTTAAAAGGAGGAATCCGTAACGTTATGCAATAATAAAAACAATAACGAATATCGTGGAAGAAGAAGTAGGTGTGTTTAAGCATTTTTGTGACTGAAAGAGCAGCTGAATGAGAAGAGGATTTTCATGGCAAAAGATAAACTATACGAAGCGGATTTATATAAACCTATCAGGAATCTTTTTGTACGAGAAGGGTATGAGGTGAACGGGGAGGTAAAGGACTGTGATTTAACCGCAGTTAAAGGAGAAGAGCTCATCATTGTGGAAATGAAAAAGAATTTGACTGTTGAGCTTTTAATACAAGCAGCAAATAGGCAGCGGTTAACAGATAGTGTCTATATTGCAATCCCTAAGCCAAAGTATAAAATGTACTCGAAAAAATGGCATGATATGTGCCATTTACTGAAAAGATTGGAGCTAGGATTGATCATAGTTTCTTTTTTGAAAAGTGGGGAAAAAGCGGAAATCGTTCTTTCGCCGGCTCCTTTTGATCGGAAAAGAAGCATGCAGATGAGCAAGAAAAAAAGACTGAGTTTGTTGAAGGAAATTAGCGGCAGGAGTGCTGATTATAATATCGGGGGCAGCAACAAAACAAAAATCATGACGGCATATAAGGAAAATTGCATACAGATTGCCTGTTATTTGGAGCTAGAAGGACCAACATCCCCGAAACAACTTCGCAAAATGGGTACAGGTGATAAAACCTTAGCGATCCTAACCCAAAACTATTACGGCTGGTTTGAAAAAGTTAGTAGAGGAATTTACACCGTTACCGAAAAAGGAAAAACAGAAATAAAAGAATACCCGGAGCTGGTCAAACACTATTTAGATTTGGTGCCGGATCCCACTTGTGAAGAAAGTGATGAGGGACAAAATGACTGAATCGGAAACTCAAAACGTCCTTCATGAAGGTAATGAAGGACAGAGTTGGAGTGGCAGAAATTCAAAGTGTCCTTCATCAAGGCAATGAAGGACAAAATAGGTGCCCAAGGAAACCAAAGTGTCCTTCATGAAGGTAATGAAGGAAAAAATAGATGACCAGGGAAATCAAAGTGTCCTTTATGAAGGTAATGAAGGACAAAATAGGTGCCCAGAGAAATCAAAGTGTCCTTCACTAAGGTAATGAAGGACAAAATAGGTGCCCAAGGAAACAAAAGTGTCCTTCATCAAGGTAATGAAGGACAAAATAGGTGCCCAAGGAAATCAAAGTGTCCTTCACTAAGGTAATGAAGGACAAAATAGGTGCCCAGGGAAATCAAAGTGTCCTTCAACAAGGCAATGAAGGACAAAATAGGAGTGGCGGAAATACAAAGTGTCCTTCATCAAGGTAATGAAGGACAAAATAGGTGACCAAGGAAATCAAAGTGTCTTTCATCAAGCAAATGAAGGACAAAATAAATGGACCAAAATCGCAAAGTGTCTTTCATCAGGTTGATGAAGGATAAATGGGTAAGCCAAAATCAAAAAGTGTCCTTCATCATTGCTTGTATCAGCACCATCCTTGGATATTTCGGTTAATTGTCTTCCTCAGGAGGACAATTTTTTGTGTTCATGAACAAATCATGTAGATATTAGAGGATATCGGTTGTTGTGCTTTCAACCTTTATTCTTCTTTGCATCAGTGGGGATGAAGAGAACATCCGCTGATTGAAGTTTTACTTTTTTGCACTATCTCGTTCCCCCACATATTTTTATGGAGACATAGTACCATTTATGGTTAAAATAATTGTTACTACCGATACAGCTCCAAAAACGGATATCATTATCCAGCCAAATATACGTTTCCACATCGTATTGGCATATTCCCCCATAAGCTTTCGATTGTTGGTAAGCAAAAACAGGAAGATCAAATCTGGAACAAACAGCGCGGTTGCAAAAATTTGGGTAAAGACGGCCAACATACTTAACGGCAATCCAGGGATTAAAATAACCACTGCACCTATTAACAGACAAGCGAAATAGAAAGCATAGAACCTCGGTGCCTCTTTTATTTTATGGTTTAAACTCCGCTTCCAGCCAAAGGCTCCGGCAACGGTATAGGACGAGGAAAAGGAAATGGTAATAGCTGCAAGCCAACCAGCGTTAAATAAACCTATCGCAAACAAAATGCTGCCAAAGCGGCCAGTAACCGGCACGAGAGCGGTAATCAAGTCTGCTGGATTGGAGTCGTCGAGATTCGCCACATGACCAAAGAGTGCCGCACCGGCAATCATGACACATGCCGCAAAGAGTGGCTGCAGGAGAGAGCCAATTCCTATGTCGATGCGCCCCAACCGCAAATCTCTCCGTGTTAACCCCTTATCAAGGGTTGTGTTATTGTTGTAATACAACATAAATGGAGCGATTGCATTCCCAACGGTTGCTAAGATAAACACTAATGCACCATTTCCGTCTAGATCCCATGCTAAATGCGGCAAACTCGTAAATGTCTTGCCGATTGCGGCCGGATCAGGATGGGACAGAAAGGCCACAACGATGAATACGATATTGACTGCTCCGACCAGTAGCCCTAATCGTTCCTTTGACCAATATCCCATAAAAAGCAATGTAGCACTGACAATGGCGAAACTTATCAGAGCAGCTAGCCATAGCGGCAACCCCATTAGCGTCAATCCCGCTGACATTCCTACAAATTCGGATACAATGTACATCAGGTTTGCCAGTGCTAATGCTGCCACACTAGTCCAGTGCCAAAACTTTCCGTAGTGGTCAAGAAGCAGTTCCCTATATTCCGTTTTAGTTACCGCCCCTAAGCGCATCGACATCTCCTGCATGTTATAGTCAAACGGTGCAAGTAAGAACACGAGAGGAAGGAAAAAGCTTATGCCAAACATAGCTCCCGTCATCGTATAACTGATCATCCCCCCGGCATCATTATTAGATAGAGAAGAAATGATACCTGGACCTAAAAGCGCCCAAAATAACCATAGCTTTCTTTTAAATCCTACCCTTCCTTTTGTCACCTTCTCCTTAAAGGAAATATTATCGTCTGTATGACGTTTCTCTACAGAAGCTAGCACTGTATTTACTTCACTCATTTTTCAATCACTTCCCCTTCGATTTTTTTATACACCGTTAGATTATTTTCAAGTGTTGAAAAAAGTGTATGACCCAATAAATTTTTTTGACAAAAATTCAATACATGTTGAAATTTCGGCAACAAAAAATGAAAATAAACGGAACTTTTTCTCAACACTCAAAATAGGATATACAAAGAAAGGGGGGATGGTTGCTGACAGTAGCAGAATATGTGTGTGAATGGATTGTATCCACTTGTGTATCATACATCCTTGGGATGGAGATTTTGAATTACTTTCATAAAAGGGGATGATCAGTACTTTAGAGTTTAAATATAAAGTAGTCCAATATTTAAAATGTTGAATATTTGTCAACATCAATATCAAGCTTGGATTCAATATAGAAAAATCAAATTGAGAATTACTATGAAGAAAAAAGATGACGCGAAGACAACCAAAACACGGTTTTAGAAATTTGGTGCAAAAAGCAGAAAACAATGTGAAAAGGAAGTCTTTCAGTTAAAAGACTTCCTTTTTAAAAGTGACAAAAAGTATTAATAGAATGATGATTAGTATAGAATCGATTAATCCACCGACTCTCCTCGAAAACCATTTCTAATCCCAAGATAGACGGACAGCTTATTTCTTAAATCCTTCCATTCTTCGAACCTGCATCGAAGTTTCAATAATCATATCTAATAGCTCGTTGTAAGAAATACCCGCCGCTTGAGCGCTCTTTGGCAGTAAGCTATTTCTCGTCATGCCAGGTAAGGTATTAACCTCCATGACATATGGAATGCCATCCTTGACCATCATGTCAATTCTTGCGTAAACACTGCATTTCAATGCTTTGTAGCAAGCCATTGCAGCTTCACCGACACGTTCCTCTAATTCTGAAGGCAATTCCACCACCTCTTCTATGGTAGCGGCATCATCATATTTAGCATTATAGTCAAAAAACTCAGCAGCATGTCGAATCGAAATAATGGGTAGAAGCTTACCGTCAAAAATAGAGCACGTAATTTCGTCACCTTTTATATACTTTTCAATCATTACTTCCGGATCCCATTCAAACACTTCTGCAACAGAGGATAGTAAAGTTTCTTTATCATACACGATTTTTACTCCCACACTCGAACCGCCGGAATTTGGTTTTACTACAACCGGATATCCCATTTTATCTATTTCATCCAAATGTAGCTCTTCCATATTCGAAAGGAGAATCCAATCTGCTGTTGGAATACCCTCATAACGAATAATTTTCTTCGAGATATTTTTATCCATACAGATACTGCTGGAAAGCATGCCGCTTCCGGTATAAGGTATGCCTAGCGTTTCGAGGGTACCTTGGATAGTTCCGTCCTCTCCGTATTTTCCGTGGAGGGCTAAAAGCGCGATATCAAGATTTTTCGCTTTTTCAACCAGCTCTTCCTTATTGTTAAGTTGAACAGGAACAACCTCATATTTATTTTTATCCAAATGTGCAATCATTTCTTCCCCAGTCATAAGGGACACTTGTTTTTCGGAGGATACTCCTCCCATTATTACGCCAACTTTCATTTTTATGAACCTCCATATTCTTTTTTCAATTAGGCTTTTTTCTTAAACTTTGCTACTTTTGTATACGGAACTGTAGGTAACAAACTTATTTAGGTTAAAAATAAATAAACTTTATAAGAATAGATGCCCCGACATATAAGTTCGATTAGGATTTATAGTAAAGGACGAAAAGCAGCAATCAATTCGAAAAGGTCCTCAATATATCTCCAATAATTTTTATCCCACGCACGATTTCTGCATCTTTTAATCTTGAAAATCCTAAACGGAAGGTATTGCTCCCCCCGTCATCTGTATAAAAAACATCTCCTGGTGAAAAGACAACTCCCATTTGATAGCATTTTTTTAATAGCTTTCGCACATCCATGTGGTTTTCTAATTCGATAAAAAGGTGTAGGCCACCATCACCGGTCATTCTTTTAAAAGGAATGAATTGCTCACAGGCATGAACGGCTAATTCGTATTTCTTTTTATAAACAGATCTGGCTTTTTTTAAATATTTTTCAAATTGGCCGTCATGCAAATATTGATATAATACCGCCTGATCCAGTGTTGAAGTGTGAATAGTTCGTGCCCGCTTCATACTTTCCAGGTAATAAATCAGCTCTTTGTCTGCCAAAATCCAGCCAACACGCAATCCTGGAAAAAGGATTTTGGAGAAGCTGCTTAAGTAGATGACATTATTTCCATTGCCAGCAAAGGCTGCAAAAGGGGCTAAGTGGGCACCTGAATAGCGCAATTCTTCGTTAAATCCATCCTCCAAAATCGGAATTTGATAATTTGACAGAAGCCTCATAATCTCCAATCTTTTTTCAGAGGAGGTAACGATCCCGGTTGGATTATGATAGGACGGGATTAAATAGGCAAAATCAAAATCTGCTTCGGACAAGGTTTTTTCTAGTTGCGGTATGTTTATGCCATCATCATCCATTTTAATTCCGTGGATTTCAAACCCATGCAAACGGAAAAGCTTAAGAGCGGAATGATGAGTAGGATTTTCGCAAAGGATTCGACCGGATTTTTTGGCTAGGGAGGATAATAAAATATCCAGCCCTTCTGTAAAACCATTCGTAATTAAAATATCCTTGTTCGAAATATCCACGCCTTTTATTTCCATATAGTGTAAAAGATATTCGATCAGGGGTTTGAAGCCTTTTGCATATCCATAGTTAAGAACAATATCACCTTCAAGGGACATCCTCGTAAGAAAAGCCCTTTTAAAATTTTCGACATCAAAAAGCTTTTCATCGGGTGCGATGCTATTGAATGCAATCATTCCTTTATTCCAACGGATACCGTGCTTCATCAGATCCATTTCCTCGGCAAGTAAGGTGACCTTACCCATTTTTTCTTCCCAATTGAGTTGGATGGAAGGTGCCTTCGAAGTCTGTACCCGCCCGACAAAATTCCCTTTTCCTTTAATCGCGTAAATAAGCCCTTCCTGTTCCAAATCCGCGTAAGCAGTGAGAACCGTATTCCGGCTGACGGATAATAAGGTACTTAGCTCACGGGTAGAAGGCAGCTTCTGATGTTCAAGCAGATGCCCATTCGTAATCATTTTCTTTAAATATTCTTTTAGCTGTATATAAACAGGACGACCGTCCACAAGCTTAAAATCGTTAAACAACGCCTTCAACCCCTTGCAATCATTTTTACATAACCGTAACAGTTCCAAAAGGTCCACCACATATGTATTTTCCCGAACTAGTGGTTGGTGGTGTCAGATACCACCATTTAGATATCGTTATTTCTATTGTACTAGCTTTGCGAAAAACATAGAAGGGAAGCATGATCAATGATGGAAGTTAGGAGTGTTTTGTAATGGTTTTAAGAGAGTTAAAAACCCCCAATAATCACTCATTGGGGGTGTCGCTTTTACTTTTAGTATCATACCCAACTACGGTCCATTTTTTAAAAGCATTAAAGCATTCTGGATTAATTCCCGCTCAGCAAAGGTTTCAGAAGTATCCTTGGAATCGGATTTTGCAGAATGATTTTCATCGAAATTAATTAAAATACCGTGGCGTTTGTTTTTTCGCCAGCGATCTCTGATAACGTTAAGAGAAATCGTTTTAAGAAATCCTAAATAATTGGTTACTTTCTTGTTTTTTTGTAAATATGAAAGTGCCTTCATATAGGTTTCCTGTGTAATATCTTCAGCTTCTTCGCGGTTTTGAACTTTAAAATAATTAAAACGATATATGGACTCCTAAGTAGAAGCAAATATTTCCTCAATTGAATGTGACTCTTTCATGTGTGGATCGATGATATTCCCCTCCTTTAAAAGGACGACTCCCACTTTAAGTTTTACAATAATAAAGACGCTAAAAGAAAGTGTATATTACATGAATAATTCGCAAATAGACAATTTTTTCTTAAAATATGTTTTATTGAACAAATCAATTCGTTGAATGCTGGAATGAACTAATTCAAAAAAATCTGAAAATTATCCCTGACACCCTATTGCTTTTTTTGGTAAAACATAATATACTACATTACAACACTAATGCACTATGTTGGATAGGAGGGGAGTTCGATTTTAAATACGGATGGTACGAAGCCATTATATATTCAAATTGCTGAGTGGCTAGAAACTGAAATTCTGAGTGGGAAATATGCAACGGATGACAAGATGTTGTCGCAATATCAGCTGGCAGAAATGTTTAATATTAATCCTGCAACGGCAGCTAAGGGCCTCAATATATTGGCAGATGAAAATATTTTATACAAAAAACGTGGGCTCGGAATGTTTGTTACAAACACTGCAAAGGAATGCATTCGTAATAAGCGGAAAAATGAAACACTGAAAGGTTTGATTCAGGAAATAGTTGTAGAAGGAATCCGCTTGCAAATAGGGGAAGAGGAACTGATGGAAATGTTACGGCAAGCATATAGAGATATAGGGGGGAAGTAAAATGAGTGTAATCGAAAGTATTAATCTATCGAAGAAATATGGCAAAGTAAAAGCACTAGACAACTTGTCTTTTACTATAGAAGAAAATAAAATTACTGGTTTGATTGGACGCAATGGTGCAGGAAAGTCTACCATTCTAAAAATAATAGCTGGTTTTATAAAAGAAACATCCGGTGATATAAAGGTTTTTTCTAAAAATCCGTTTAACAATATCATGGTTTCTGCGAACTCTATTTTCATCGATGATCAAATGACTTTACCATCTTCAATAAACCTTTCCGAGACGTTAGATGCAGCTGCTGGATTTTATAAAAACTGGAATCAAGAGCTTGCGTTAAAATTATTTGACTACTTCTCGTTACCTTCAAGTGGGTACCATGTTCAATTATCGAAAGGAACGAAAAGCACCTTTAATATGATTCTAGGTATTGCCTCCAGGTGCCCATTAACCATATTCGATGAACCTACAACGGGAATGGATGCAGCAGTTAGAAAGGATTTCTACCGAGCATTGTTAAAGGATTATCTTGCATATCCGCGCACCATTATTCTATCTAGTCACCATTTGAATGAAATAGAGGACTTGTTAGAGGATGTCTTACTAATTAATAATGGAAGAAAGCTGTGTCATTCATCCATTACCGACATAAAAGAATTAGCTGTTGGATTGAAAGGAAAGACAAGTACGATTGAACGATGGACAGCAAATATTGATAGATATCATACCAAAGTGATAGATTCAGATCACTCCTATGTAGTGGTGAAAAACGTTTATACACCAACTTTGATCCAAAAGGCACGGCTTGAGGGGTTAGAAATTACTTCGGTTACTCCCACAGATATATGCGTATATCTAGCGGATGATGCAAAAGGGGGCATTGATGATGTTTTTAAATGATATGAAATTATCGGAGCTAGTTTTAAAACAGTATAAGTTTAAGTTACATGCCTACATGCGAGTGTTCAGTTCCTTAATAGCTACACAGCTCATCGCGGTTATCCTATCCATGAGCGGAGTTACTTCCTATAGCGCAGGTACAGATGTAATTAATATGAAAATCACATCTTACTCTGCTGATATGGCAATTGGATTAACGATTTTATGGGCCTTTCTATCAGCTATGATAATAACAACAAAAGCGTATCGATTTGATGATTTTGCATTTGTAACAACAAGATTAAGCAGCAACCTAGCGAATTTCTTGTTTTTACTTACAACAAGTGTAATCGGTGGTGTCACAGCAATGTTGTGTGGATATTTGTTAAAAGTAATCCTTTTTTTAGTAAAAGGTACCCACTTTATTCAAAATCCTAGTATTTTTCATGCCCCACAACACCTATTGCTTGGGATTGCTAGTTCTATTTTATATATTCTTCTTTTTAGTGCATTAGGATATTTGTTCGGAATACTCATTCAACTATACAGACCGCTTATCATTTTATTGCCTGTTGCACTTATTGGATATTTCACTGTCCAATCGATGAAAGATAATGGGGCGATTCTAGGATCATTGTATCAAGTTTTCTTCGTAGAACCATCTTTAGGGCTCTTTTTCATAAAAGTGTTAACTGCGTCAATATTGCTGTTCTCCTGTGCGGCAATCATTTCCAATCGAATGGAGGTAAGGAATTGATTATAGGATTTTGGATATATATAGTTCTAATTTTTATCATTATATTAGGTTTTACGAGGTTTTTTATGAGGAAAAAAGGAAAATATGTTCATTCCAAAAAAATTAAATGGATGTATATCGGATATGCAGGAATATTAGTATTGTCCGTTGTTATTAATGAATTATTTTTGACTACTAAAGCAAATGGGGAAACCGGTAATTCTGTTGAAATGAGAACGAAACCACTAAATCTGATGTTAAAAGCATTGAATGGAAATCTTTCGAAGTCAGATAGTAAATATATTGCGAAAAAATGGAATTTTCCGTATGAAGATAAACGGTTGTATATTAAATTAATGAATGATGAAAATAATAGTGAAAATGTTGTAGTAGAAAGAAAGACAAAGAATGACGGCAATATAGAAGCAGCCTATTACCAGACCCCAGTTGGGATTGGGATGGTGGATGTTACTAAGAAAATCAAACCAATTAGTTTGAAATTGTTGGATAATAGGTTAACTTTAACGAAGCAGCACCAAGTGAATATCACCTTTTCGGCATCCGAAAATGAATTTACCATTACACAATTTAATGGTGAGGGGTGGACAGATCAATCTCCACATAACTACGCAGGACCAGGACTTTTGTATATTAAAATACCTCATGATCTTGAACTTGTGGATGAATCTCATTTATATATTCAATATGTTGGTATGTAGGATAGGAGTTTTTCAATATATTTCAAAAAGAAGCTTCGTTAAATTTTGAAGTAGAGAATCGGAATTCGACACTGAATTATTATGTAAAATATCAGTTGTTTTGCATTAAGATGAACAAATAATTTAGCACACAAAAACGCTTGGTCTTTTTCCAAGCGTTTTTGTAATGTTTATATAAACTTTCCAAGACCTAAATCCCCAAATTGATAATAAATAAAATATAGAAAAAGAACTGTGTTAAGTAAGAGAGAGAAGCGGAATAAAGACTTTTGAATTCTTATTTTCCATAATAAAAATAAAACAAAGAAATTTATCAACATAGGGCCAAATGTATATGACATTCTTTCGTCTATAAAAGAAAGTGCATTTGGACTTAGCCAATAAATGAATTTGTCTGATAACTGTGCTATAACGGAAAAAATAATGATACACCAAAATAAAATTAATAAAATTAATATAATTACTTTTTTCATTTTTATCCCCAGCCTTCTAATCTAAATCAATGTTATTTTGATTTTATCATAAATTCGTAATATTCGAACTAGAAATAATGGCCAACATTTCAAAGTCAGACTACATAAAAATAAAACAAAATATGGAAATTTTTAGACAGAAGGAATCGGAAAGGAAAAAGAAATTACAAGCATTACAGAAGGAAAATAGACTATTAGTTGAAAAAATGTATCTTATCGATAAAAAAGTGGAAAATAGAATGACGGAAGCGGAAAAATGGAGGGAGGAGAGCAAAAAGCCGAAAAATACCATTTTATCGTTAATCAAAATGAAGAAAAAATTGTTGCCAAAATAATAGCAGCAGCAAAACAATTAAATTTAATCACCTCATAAGCTCATATATAAGAACCATACATCAAAGAATGAGGAGATTGCTATGAAATTAATTCGTTTTTTGAAAATGATTATTGTATTTTTAATAGCCTTATTCGTTGTTCAGCCACTATTAGGTAATAATCAAGCACAAGCTGCCTCACCGCAGAGCAATTCCCCATTTGCTTTTATCGCTCATAGGGGTGCTTCGGGGCTTTTTCCAGAACATACTTTTGAGTCGTATGATGAAGCAATTCGACTTAATAGTGATTATATTGAAATTGATTTACGAGTTACAAAAGATGGTGAATTTATAGCATTGCATGATGAAAAAGTAAATAGAACGACGAATGGTTCAGGATTTGCTAGTGATCTTTCACTTGCGGAAATAAAACAGCTTGATGCTGGAGTGAAATTTTTCAAAGAGCCATCGAATTATAAAATTCCATCGCTTGCTGAAATATTCAGAAGGTATGGGAATAGTGTCCACTATTATATTGAAACAAGACCGACGGATAATCAAAAATCCTATGAAGAGAAATTACTTACCCTAGTATTCTCCGCAAAGATTAATACGGAAAATATCATTTTTGAATCTTTTTCACTACAGTCTTTAGAAAAACTGCATATGTTAGATAACAGTTTAAAGTTAGTGCAGTTATTCCACATCAAAGATAGAAAACAATTGGCGGATTTGAACATGGACAAAATCGCACAGTTTGGGTATGGAGTTGGCGTGAATTATCAAATTATCGATCAATCCATAGTTGACCTAGCTAAATCAAAAAACTTAGAGCTACATGCATGGACTGTTAATAATGAAGAAGATATGAATCGATTAATTAATATAGGTGTAACAGGTATTTTTACAGATTACCCCAATATTCTGCAGAAAGTATTGATTGAAAAAGGAATACGAAAATAAAGGACTTCTTCTGCATACGATTCCTTCACAAAAAAAGGGATGCCAAGTTTTTTGGACATCCCTTTTTTTATATGACAAAGTTCCTTTTATATTATATAAAATCTAACTTTTTCACACTTATGAAGCCTCTATACTTTTCTCTTCCTTTTTCTCTCTTTCTAAAACCTGTAAGAAAATGTCCGCTATCTGTTCATCAAATTGGATCCCTTTGTTTTTCTTTATTTCATTAATCGCAAACTCTATATCGTTATCCCCTCTATACACACGCTTTGATGTCATGGCATCAAATGAATCGGCAACGGCCATAATTTTTGCTACAAGAGGAATTTGATTTCCTTTCAATCCTTGGGGATATCCTTTTCCATCCACTCTTTCATGATGATATAAAATCATATCCAAAATACCGTTTTTTTTGAAAGACGGAATATGTTTTACTAAATCATAGCCAATGGAAGGATGACTTTGGATTGTTTTATATTCTAATGAAGTTAATTTCCCTGGCTTTTTTAAAATATCCTCGGGAATTCCAATCTTCCCGATATCATGGAGTATCCCTCCAATATATATGTTATTTTGCTGTTTTGTAGATAATTTCATTTCCTTTGCAATAATCAGGGCATAGTTTGCTACATTTTCAGAATGAGATGCCGTATAAGGGTCCCTTGAATCAAGAGACTTAGCTAGTGCATAAACCAAATTTAAGATACTTTCTTTTTCCCCTTTGTAGTATTTTATAGCCATTCCAACAATACATACAGTAAGCAGGTAAGCGAAGAATGTAATCATGAACTCTAGTATGGTTTTCTGTGAAGTCATCACAAATAAGTATTTAATATAAGTAATTACACCAGATGCAATAATTTGAAAGATAAAAGACCTTGCAAATACATAGCCAGCAAAAATGAGTATTATAGTATATAAAGCTGGCGTTTCTCTATAACGAAGTACATCCCCATCCAGCCAGATGCATAAAAGAATACAAATGATAAATATGTAAAAGGAGGGTGATAGAATGATACGCTTCATTTCATCATTAAACCTAAATAATATGTTTTTCATTTCATTGCCTCGATTCAAAGAATTAATTTAGACAACTAAATTAGAAAAATGGAAACAAAAAAAGGCTGCCCCAGAAGTGTGACGGAATTGTTACTTCAATACAAGGTTTTTATTCATTAGAAAAACTCTAAAAAATGAAGTAAAAGTTTTCACACTTTCTTATGGGATAACCTCTTTTGTGACTTTTATACAAGGCTGTGGATGTTATATTAGAAAATTATCAAAAAAGAACCATTTATTTAGTTGATTTCTAAGCATACAAAGTATATATCAAAAAAAAATATGTTTCAACAGAATTAGACATGAATTGACAAAATTCACAAACTTGCAATATTTTAACTACTACCACAAAATACTTACTAAATTTATTCACAAGTTAATGATAGAATTGTCCACTCCAAGCGGACAAAACTGAAAAATGTCCATTTGGGGTGCCTGACAACCATTGACACTCAATATAAAAAATGATAGTATGGTCAAAATATTCCAATTAATAAATCGATGAAGAGAACAAGTACGTTGTGGAACTCCCTTTTTTAGCGAGCTGGGTATGGTGAAAGCCAGCGGTGGAGCCTTAACGGAAATATCATCTCTGAGATGCAAGGCTGAACATAGTAAGTCTTGACGGGAGTCCGCCGTTACAAGGAACGCGTATGATGGTACGTTGTTAAGTGCTGTTGTTGTAATACAACAGAATTTGGGTGGTAACGCGGGTAACACACTCGTCCCTTAATGGGGATGGGTGTGTTTATTTTTTTGCTTTAAGAAATTTTAAAATTTCACCCTGTGGATAATTTTTTGTAAAAGTTGTCTACGTCTAGCTACAGGTGAAATTTGCACTTCAATTTCAATAGCGCCTATCGGCTAGCGCATTTGATTATAAGGAGGCTTTGTGAAATGGAAACAGCAAGTCAAAAAGAAACAAGCCCTATGCGGGAAAAAAGAATCTTAAGTTATTGGGAGCAACAGCAGATTTTCCAAAAGTCGATTGAAAATCGGAAACATCAAGACTCGTTCGTATTCTATGAGGGTCCACCGACAGCAAATGGACTTCCCCATGTCGGCCATGCTCTTGGTAGGACGATCAAAGATTTAATTGCCAGATATCACACGATGGATGGAAAGCAGGTTATCCGCAAAGCAGGCTGGGATACTCACGGTCTTCCTGTCGAATTAGAAGTGGAAAAAGCTTTAGGGATATCAGGAAAACAGGAAATCGAGGAATACGGTGTAGAAGCATTTATCCAAAAATGCAAGGAAAGCGTATTCTCCTATGAAAAACAATGGCGTGAATTTACGAGAGAGTTAGGGTATTGGGTGGATATGGATCAACCATATATGACGATGAGCAATGAGTATATTGAGTCCGTTTGGCATATTCTTGGATCGATACATGAAAAAGGCTTGCTGTATAAAGGACATCGTGTCTCTCCATACTGCCCGAGCTGTCAAACATCATTAAGTTCCCATGAGGTGGCTCAAGGCTATAAGGATGTCAAAGACTTAAGTGCTACAGTAAAATTTAAGCTCAAAGGAAAAGAGAATGAATACGTTTTAGGATGGACAACAACGCCGTGGACCTTGCCCGCCAATGTAGCACTTGCTGTGAATGAACAATTAAATTATGTAAAAGTGCAATCAGGAGATAACATCTTCATTGTGGCAGAATCAAGATTAAATCATGTAATCAAGCAATATGATAAAATTCTCAACACTATGAAAGGAAAGGATTTAGTCGGCCTTACTTACGAGCCGCCGTTCCAATTTGTAGAAGTCAAAAATGGTCACCGGATTGTTGAAGCATCCTTTGTAACGGAAAAAAACGGTACCGGAATCGTCCATATTGCTCCAGCTTATGGGGAAGATGATTACCGCCTTGTACAAGAACATCAGCTATCCTTTGTTAATGTAGTGGATGAGCGTGGAAGATATAAGGAGACGGTTGAGCCTTTGGCTGGAAAATTTGTAAAGGAATGCGATGTCGCCATCGTTAAGCTTTTACACGAAAAGGGCTTATTATTTCATAAAGAAAAATATGAGCATTCCTATCCACATTGCTGGAGATGCGATACACCGCTGCTCTACTATGCAACGGAAAGCTGGTTTATTCAAACAACAGCGTTAAAAGATACATTTATTTCAGAAAATCAACAGGTAAACTGGCTTCCTGAACATTTGAAAAATGGTCGATTTGGAAAGTTTTTAGAAGGAATGGTTGATTGGAATATCAGCAGGAATAGGTATTGGGGAACACCGTTAAATGTTTGGGTGTGCTCGGAGTGTAAAGAGGAATTTTCGCCAAAAAGTATTCATGAGTTATTGGAAAAAGCGAAGGAGAATGTGAAATCACTAGAATTGCATAAGCCATATGTAGATGCAATTCACTGTGAATGCCCTACGTGTAACGGAACGATGTATAGAACATCGGAAGTCATTGATGTATGGTTCGACAGTGGTTCAATGCCGTTTGCGCAATATCATACCCCGTTTGAGAATAAGGAGATATTTGAAAAGCAATTCCCTGCTGATGTCATAGTGGAAGCAATTGATCAAACGCGCGGATGGTTTTACTCCCTGCTAGCAGTAGCTATTTTATATAAAGGAAAAGCTCCGTATAAAAATGTTCTATCGACTGGGCATGTACTGGACGAACATGGACAAAAGATGTCAAAGAGTAAAGGGAATGCGCTAGATCCAATGATGTTAATCAAGAAGTATGGCGCAGATGCACTAAGATGGGCACTTGTCGAGGACAGTGTTCCGTGGAACCAGAAGCGATTCTCAGAACAAAATGTGATAGAGGCAAAAACTAAATTAATTGATACCGTTACAAGTGTTTTTCATTTTTATAATTTATATGCTGAAATTGATTCCTTCCAGCCTGCAGAGGAAATAACAGGGACTTTGACAACCATGGATAAATGGATTCTGTCCAGACTTCATACTACCATTAAAAACGTAAGGGAGGATATGGAGAACTATCAAATGACAAGTGCGGCAAGGTCGGTAGCGCAATTTGTTGAGGAACTAAGCAATTGGTATATAAGAAGGAATCGTAGCCGTTTTTGGAGTGAAGGCATGTCGGATGATAAAAAGATGGCTTTTCAAACCTTATACATCGTTTTAAAAGATATATCCAGACTTCTGGCACCGTTTGTTCCATTTATTACAGAGGATATTTATTATTCATTGGTCGGTGAAAGTGTTCATTTGGCGGATTACCCAAATGTGGATAATCAGTTCATAAATTCTGAACTAGAATCCCAAATGCAGGCTGTTTTGGAAATCGTGGAGCTTGGACGAAGCTTGAGACATTCCTCACAAATCAAAACAAAACAACCATTAGCTAAAATGATCGTTGTCGAAAATATGCCTTTTCAAACATTAGCTTCATTTGACAATATTCTAAAAGACGAGCTGAATGTGAAGGAAATCGAATGGTCTAATACTTCTAATCAGTTTATTGAATATAGTTTAAAGTTAAATTTTAAGTCAGCAGGTCCAAAGCTAGGGAAAAAGGTAAATGAGGTGAATCGACTAGTCTCTTTAACATCCAAAGAGGATATCGAACATTTAAAGAAAGAAGGCTCCCTAAGCGTTACATTAGAGTCAAGAGAAACAGTAATTCTTGAGAAGGACGATCTTTTACTTCAAAAATCAATTAAAGTCAGTGAATTCCAAGAGGCATCTACTCAAAACTTCACTGTTATTTTGAATACAAGTATAACAGAAGACTTGAGGAGAGAAGGAAGCGTCCGTGATTTTATAAGAGCCGTTCAAGATCTTCGGAAGAAATGGAATTTGCCGATTGATAAACGGATTAACCTGTATGTGAAATCTTCACCGGAATTTGAAAGCATGCTTAATGAATACGATGCTCTAGTGAAACAAAGCATCCTCTTAGATACCATTCATTATGAAACAGCAGACAAGATGGAGGAAGTATCCATTGGAGGAGAGAAAATTCTAGTAGGCATTCATTAGATCGTGATGTCACAACTACAGAAAACAGACCAAATCACTATATGATTTGGTCTGTTAGTGGTTTTCTTATGAAACTTGTTTATCGCCTTTACCAGGAACCATTAATCGTTCTTTGCCCATTAAGATAATGGCAATAAACGCTAATCCAATCGGTAGCAATGCCCATGCAAATGTAGATGTTACAGAATGAGCCATTGCACCGGTTATTTTATGAAGAATTTCTGGCGGGATTGCTGCACGCGTTTTTGCAGACAGCATTGCCTGAGGATCTATTTTCCCAGAGAATCCTTTCATTGTATCAAAAGCGTCTAGGTTGTTTTGTAAAATATGATTCTGAATGATACCAAATATGGTAACACCAAGTGTCATTCCAAGCGTTCTAGAAAAGTTGTTTGTAGATGTTGCAATTCCTCGTTTTTGCGGTTCGATTTTATGCTGTGTTGCCATACTTAATAATGAGAAGTTGAATCCCATTCCAAGTCCTGTAATAACCATAAAAATCGTAAGAATATATCGCTTCGTGTCAAAGTCAACCGTGCTTAAAAGGAACATTCCGATAAAAAACAAAATAACCGAAACAAGCATGATACTGCGATAACTAAAGCGTCTTACAGTTTGGCCACCAATCTGGCTTCCGATAACTGATCCAACCATCATCGGAATCAAAATAACTCCGGAGTTCGTAGCAGATCCACCGTAAACAAACTGAACAAATATCGGAATCATTACTGTTGTAATAATAAAGGCAGAACCATAGAAGAAGGCGGCACCTTGTGTTGCTGCAAATAATTGATTTTTAAATAGACTAAGTGGAATAATCGGCTCTGCAACTTTCCGTTCAACAACTATAAAAATAACAAATAATATAGCAAAAACGGCAAAAAGTGTAATGATAAACGCCGAATTCCATGCATATTGATTTCCGCCAAGTTCAAGCGCAAACATTAAACTAATAACAGCTCCAACAAGGGTAACCGCACCAAGCCAATCAATTTTAAGCTTTTTAAGTTGAAGATGTTCCTTATAAAATTGAACGATGAAAAATAACGAAATTACACCTAACGGTAAATTAATATAGAAGATCCAGCGCCAATTTATTTGATCGGTAATAAACGCACCTAACAAAGGACCTACAATACTGGATAATCCAAACACAGCTCCAAATAATCCAGTTATTTTTCCCCTTTTTTCTGGAGGGAAAATATCAAAGATAATCGTAAAAGCAATCGGCATCAATGAACCGCCGCCGATTCCTTGAATAGCACGGTAAATACTCAATTGAGTAATGCTCTGTGCTGTTCCGCAAAGGGCTGAACCAATTAAGAAAATAATAAGTCCGAAAATAAAAAACCGTTTCCGCCCATACATATCTGATAATTTACCGAAAATCGGCATACTGGCCATTGTTGCAACAAGATAAGCCGAGGTAACCCAAATAAACTTATCCAATCCGCCAAGTTCTCCAACAATCGTTGGCATGGAAGCAGCTACAATCGTATTGTCCATTGCCCCCATCAATATTCCTAAAAGCAGGCCAGCTACAACAAAGCCTATTTTGCTTTCATTTGAAACCATATAAATCCCCCTTTTCCGTCTAGCGCAAGCAGCCATCGGCTAGCGGATTTCTCCGTCTCCTCCCTACGATAAGTCAACATCAGGTGAAATTGGGAGTACAAATTTCACTCGGTGAAAATGGTAGTTCAATTTTCAATAGCTCGTGAACTACCTCGCTGTGTTTCCTTTATCTCAGTCGAAGACTACGAAATCCGTACGCCGATGAGCAAGGCGCTTACGCTTTTGTTATTCATTAATCGTTAATTTTCTTGTCTCTTTTGGATATATCTCATTGAATTGAACTAAAATATCTAGTATTAGTTTTAATTCTTCTTCATTGTATTTCTTAAATAATTCGGAAAGAGAATTGGATAGCGGTTTAAATAGTTGCCCGATTTCAGGAGAACGGTGTGTGAGTGGGTGAATAATCACACGTCTACGATCATTGGGATCAACGCGCCGCTCCACAAGATCTACCTTCTCCAGACGATCAATCACTCCAGTAATCGCTCCTGTAGTCAAGTTTGTTAATTTAGCAAGCTTTCCAGCGGTAATGGGACCTGTATAATTAAGAAGGTCTCTGCATTTCAAATCTGTGGCGTTTAGATTAAGCTTTGCAGCAATCCCCTCAATAAAGAACAGATTCACCGTACTAAATTTTCTCAATTCCTGAATAATGGAAGGGATAAATTCTTCCTTAAGTAATGATTCCTCTGTCACATAAATCCCCATCTTTCCATTTAAGATAAATCAACTTATAAAGACTTAGTTACTAATTATCTTAGTTACTAAGATAATTATGAGGATGCACTCCCAATTTGTCAAAACATTTTTTAGTGTACCTGGCAACATGTGTTTAAAGAGGAGTATTCCCCATTTATAACGAATATTCTTTTGTACGCTATTTTGGAAAGGTGGATGAATATGAATAATAGTGTAAAAGATGCCTATAATGAACTTGCCTATGATTATGAGCATAATGTTGATACACAAGCTTTGTATAATATTCACTATGAGCGTCCTGCAATGATGAACTTGCTTCCAAAAGATCTAAAGGGGAAAGTGATCCTAGATGCCGGTTGTGCAGCCGGGTGGTATACGGAGCAATTTGTTAAACAAGGTGCTACAGTTACCGCAATGGATCTTAGTCCAGAAATGGTTGCCGCAACAAAAAGGAGAGTAGGTGATCAGGCAGAAGTTCATTGTTTAGATCTTGCAAATAAGCTTCCTTTTAATGATGATACATTTGATATTATTGTCAGTTCGCTTGTTTTACATTATGTGAAGGATTGGGAACCGACTTTTCGAGAATTTAAAAGGATACTAAAACCAAATGGAATTCTACTGTTTTCAGTCCATCATCCATTTATGGATATAAGTATGTCACAAAACCAAGACTATTTTTCTACCGAATTCATTATTGATCAATGGAAAAGACAAGGGAAGATCATTGAGGTGACTTTCTATCGCCGTCCGCTACATTTGATCATAAATGAAACACATGCTCATTTTTCACTAGAACAATTGATAGAGCCACAACCAACAAAAGAATTCGAACAGAAAAATCCAGAATCGTACGAAAAGCTCATGACAAATCCACACTTCATGATAATAAAAGCACGGGTGTCAGGCCCAAATTAGAATAACTATAATCTGGTGCCTGACACCACAGGAGGTAAATGATGATTCAGACTGAAAATGATATTCTTCAGCTTGTAAAAGAAGATAAATGGATGATGGATATTCTGCGGACTGCTAAAACACTCCAACTCCCAGATTGGTGGATTTGTGCAGGCTTTGTTCGTTCGAAAATTTGGGACACCCTACATGGATTCAAGGAGAGGACACCAACTCAGGACATCGATGTAATCTATTTTGATGAAAAAAATACCGACGAATCCGAAGAAAAGAGATTAGAAGAAAAATTATGGATGATGCATCCTAATGTTCCCTGGTCTGTAAAGAATGAAGCAAGAATGCATGTGATAAATAATATACCACCGTATTCTTCTGCGGTTGACGCAATATCGAAATTCCCCGAAACAGCAACTGCCTTAGGGCTAACACTAGATGAAGAGGATAATCTTATCCTAACTGCTCCTTGTGGATTGGAAGATGTCCTTCATTTACAAGTAAAACCTACGTCATTTTTTACGGAAACAAAGGAACGTGCATCGATTTATGAAGAGCGAATGATCAAGAAGAACTGGAAGTCCATTTGGAATAAAATACACATATCACATACACACAATAAATGAGGTCATAAAATGAATTTTGCAATGATATTTGATATGGATGGAACCCTTTTTCAAACAGATAAGATATTAGAAATTAGCCTAGAAGAAACATTCGAAGAACTTCGACGCAAGGATTTATGGGAAAAAGAAACGCCAATTGAAAAATATCGCCAGATTATGGGGGTTCCTCTGTCCGTCGTATGGGAAACACTTTTACCAATCCATTTAGATGAAATACGCTCAATGGCTAATGAGTATTTCCACGATCAGTTAATCCAAAACATACAAAACGGAAGCGGCGCTTTATATCCACATGTGGAAGAGCTATTTACATATTTGAAAGATAGGAATATTCCTATTTTCATCGCCAGCAATGGGTTGCCAGGTTATTTGGAAGCCATTGTTAAATACTATCAGCTAAATAATTGGGTAAAAGAAGTTTTCAGTATTCAACAAATCCAATCGAAGGATAAGGCAGATCTTGTTCGAATGATTTTGGAAAAATATAAGATTCAAAGTGGAGCAGTCGTGGGCGACCGATTATCAGATATAAAAGCAGCAAAATCGAATGGTCTACATGCTATTGGCTGCCGTTTTGACTTCGCTCAAGAGGATGAGCTTGTCCATGCTGATTTCATAATTGATGATTTAATGAAAATAAGAGAAATTTTAAAAGAGGAAGAGAGTGTAAAACAATGAGACAAATCATCGGACTTGGAGGTGGCGGATTTTCAATGGAACCGGAAAATCCGTTACTAGACTTATATGTTTTGCAGCAATCCAGTAATCTCACTCCTTCCATCTGTTTTTTACCGACTGCGAGCGGAGATGCAGAAAACTATATTGCTAGGTTTTATGATGCTTTTAATCAGCATAACTGCAAGCCATCTCATCTTTCCTTGTTCAAGCCACCAACAAGAGACTTAGAGGATTTTATTTTAACGAAGGATATTATATATGTTGGTGGGGGAAATACAAAAAACCTGTTGATTCTTTGGAAAGAATGGGGCTTGGATAAAATATTAAAAAAGGCGTGGGATCAGGGGATTGTACTAGCAGGTATTAGTGCCGGTTCCATTTGTTGGTTTGAAGAGGGGGTTACCGATTCTTTTGGTGATGATCTCGAACCTATTAAAGCACTAGGGTTCTTAAATGGAAGCAACTGCCCACATTATGATGCTGAGCCGGAAAGAAGGCCGACTTATCATAACCTTATAGAAACTGCCCAGATCAAACAAGGGATTGCAGCGGACGACGGAGTAGCAATTCACTTTATAGAGCAGGATATCGCTAAAATTGTTAGTTCAAGGCCGAATGCGAAAGCCTACCAAGTTTCAGTTGAAAACACGGTGGTTGAAAGAGAATTGCAAACAGATTTTTTAGGATCTTAAGTAGGAACCATATTTTCAAGTGAGGTGATGAAATGTCTGCAATATTAACTTTTGGAAAAAAAGAAGATTTGATTGATTATCAACCAAGAGTAGGGTGTTACGGAATTATTTTTAACGATGATAACACAAAAGTAGGCATTGTAAAAATTAAAGATCGCTATTTTCTTCCTGGTGGAGGAATAGAAGTGAATGAGAGCGATGCGGATTGCCTCAGACGAGAAATGTTTGAAGAGCTGGGGCATGAAATTAAAATTAATGAATTCGTAGGAGAAGCACAGCAATACTTCTTTTCTCAATATTATGAGACCTATTACCTTAGTATTGGGCATTTCTATAAATGCCAATTAGGAGAGAAACGGATGGATCCTATTGAAGAAGACCATGTTTTTGAGATGGTTGAAATATCGGTGGCAATGGAAAAACTAATTCATGAACATCAATCCTGGGCGATTCAAAAGGCGTTAAAGATAAGTTAAGTAGAAGCATCTGAAAACAAGGACTATTAATAAAGGAGGATTATATGATTCCGCAACGTGTAAGCTTAATTACAATCGGTGCCATTAATTTGCCATTATTACGCTCTTTTTATAAAGAATTAGGTTGGGAGGAAACGAGTGTTAGTACTGATAATTATGCTGTATTTAAAACAGCAGGGGTTCTTCTTTCGTTATTCCCAATCGATGAACTAGCGAAAGATGCAGGAGTTGATTTGTCCAATTCACAAGAATACTCTCGAATCACACTAGCTATTAATGTTGATAAACCTGATCATGTGGATACAGTGATGAATGTAGTTAGACAAGCAAAAGGGAAGGTTTTGCGTGAGCCTAGCGATGCTTTTTGGGGTGGTAGAACAGCCTATTTTGCTGATCCTGAAAACAATCTTTGGGAGATTGCCTGGAACCCATCATCTGTGTTTGATGAACGAGGTGCAATGATTGATTTTTAGGTTAAATGAAAAAGTAGCGACATCTGAGTTGGTGATTATCCTTTCGATGACCTGTAAAAAGGGATCTTCAGTGGTATATCCAACTCATGCAAGATTGAACTGTGCAATTTATACCACCTAAGGAAAATAGGAGGAATAAATAATGAGTCAAGAAGTATTGATTAGAAAAGCTTGTAATCAAGACATCCTCGGACTTTACGACTTAATGATGGAATACATCGTAGATTTTTATAAACAACAAAAGCCGAATGAAGATGAGTTAAAAGACTTAATAGAGCATTTATTAAAAAATCCCGTTAGCGGACTGCAATTTGTTGCAGAGTTAGAGGGAAGGTTGATAGGCTTTGCCACATTATATTTTACATTTAGTACTTTACGAGTAAAAAAGCAGGCTGTCCTAAACGATTTATTTGTTAGAGCTAATATTAGAGGAAAAAAAGTAGGAGAGAAGCTTTTCCAAGCATGTCTGCACTACATTCGAGAAAACGACTTTTGCTCCATGATATGGGAGACGGCAAAGGATAATGTGGCAGCGCAATCGCTCTATAAAAAAATGGGCGGAGAAATTTCTCCATGGGTGTTTTATGAAATGAGTTAAAACCCGCTAGACATAGACATTTTAAAAAAAGGATATCCAAAGGGATAAATTATAATTTCCAAAACGAAAAAAAGAGCCACTTGGCTCTTTTTTAAAATTTACTCCTTTACTAACCCGCCACGTAAATTATTTGCACCGTACTCTAAATATCCTTTTAAACAAGTCAACATGTAAACCCAGCCTTCTTTATTGTCGATCATTTGATAAATCAGCTCCGGATCATCATCCTTAAAGCCTTCTTCGTTTACTTCAATAATAGTTGTGGAAGGGTCTACCTCTTTTAGCGAGATGGTAACCACGTTTTCTGCTCCAACTGGTCCCCATAGGAAAACGATTTTTTTATCTTGCACAGCCTCTGTAATTTTTATTTGTAATTCTGCGTTATATTCTTCATATGTAAGAGTAATGGTCTTTCCTGTTTCCCATCTTTCAGAGCTAGATGACCACCAAAAATTTTTGATTTTAGAAGGATCAACAAATGCCTCGTATACGTCATGTGTTGGTTTTGAAATCATCATTTTTGTAAGGTTGTTCATATATCACACATCCTTTATTCATTAATGGATTCTTATTTAGGATATAAAAAATGCACAATGGATTCATCATTTGTGCGTTATTATCAGTATTAATATTTTGAGTTCATATACCTAGACTTCATTCAACATCATAACAAAAGATGAAAAATAAGTCTATATTTTCTTAATTTTCCTCTATATTATGGCAGTATAACAGGTAGGAGGGAAGAAAGGTGCATATTGGATTACATGAAATGATAAAATTATGGAGAATGATTTTTAAAGAGGACTGCAAGGTGGAATCCATCGAACAACTACATGGAGGAGCTCAAAAGGTAGTTTACAGAGTAACGGGGGATGATGGTTTTACTTGTATTTTGTATGTTTGGGATTGGTCGAAAAACTTTGTTTTAGCGCATCAAGCAAACCCAGAGTCGGAATCATATGGGGCTGAATTATTTCAGTATAATGCAAATTATTTAAAGAGAATCGGTGCTCGGGTTCCGGAGGTTTATTACATGGATAGGACAAAGACGAATTTTCCTTATGACTTTGCCATAGTAGAGGATGTCGGAAATATTGATTTAACTGAGTTTATTAGCGCTAATCCGGAACAGAAACTAGCTGTTTTGCGCAAGCTAGATAAAATGCTGCGACAAATGCATGCTCACCATGCTAGGCTATATGGTCCACTATACACTGCAGAAAGAATGGTAGATCAAACTGTATCATGCGAACAAATCATGTTAAAGGAAAGCTTAGAGGATATAGACTATTTGGAAGAACATGTTCCAAGTATAGCGGAAAACAAAGAACGGCTAATCAAAAAATTAATGAAATTATATAAAGATGTGAGTCCACGAAAAAGATACGGAATAATTCATGGAGAATTAGGACCAGACCATATAAGAGTTGATTCAAAGGGAAACCCCATTCTCATAGATATTGAGGGATGCAAGTTTTTTGATATTGAATATGAACATGCGTTTTTGGAGTTTCGTTTTGGTGAGAATTATCTTTATATACGGAATGATGAACTTGATCCGAAAAGGATGTTGTTTTACAAGCTTCATTTGCACCTTGCTTATTCAGCTGGTCCTATTCAAATTATCAAAAATGGCTTCCCGGATGCAGATTCTATGAAAGATATAGTGAAGGCAGCTCTTCAAATTCTGAGCTAATTACCTTGCTTTTCTTCATATTCAATGGTGTGTTTTGTGTCTTGAAGTTGCTCAATATGCTTCACGTCGATTTTTTTGCCAAGTGTATTATTGTCATATGGCGTGTATTGATTGGAAGGTAAGCTTTTCTTTTTCAACATTTTATATAAACTAAACCCAATTACTACAATTATAAGTGCTATAAAAATGTAGGGCATATATATCGACTCCTAAAATATTTTATTGGTATTATTATTCTCTTTTAAACCACAAATTTCCTTTTTTATATAATAGAAGGAGTTTTGTATGAAATAGAGGAATTTATTATTCATTAAGAAATAGAGGAGAAAACATATGATATTTCAAAAGGATGCATTACTTGTAAGAGAGCTTATGGAAAGGGATAAAGAAAAGCTAGTCAAGTGGCTTACTGATCCTCAAGTGCTTGAATATTATGAAGGAAGAGACCAGCCTCATGATATGGAAATGGTTACAAAGCATTTCTATAATCGAGAGAATAATAATGTAATAGGTTGTATCATAGAATACGAGAATGTAGAAATTGGCTACATTCAATTTTACCCGTTGGAAGAGGATGAGAAAGAAGAGTACGGATATGCTAGTACAAATGAAACTATATATGGTACGGATCAATTCATTGGGGAAGTCAATTATTGGGGCAAAGGAATTGGAAAGCATCTTGTAACATCCATTATTGAATTTCTAGTGAAGGAAAAAGGGGCCGATAGAGTAGTGATGGACCCACAAAGCTGGAATGAGCGTGCTATTACCTGCTACGAAAAATGCGGAATGAAAAAAGTAAAATTTCTCCCGAAACACGAAATGCATGAAGGGGAGCTTCGAGATTGTTGGTTGATGGAATATAAGAGGTGCTGACAAAATAGGAATAATTTGTGACAAAAATGTTAACGTTTTCACTTGAATTCAAAATAATTTCGTGATAGTATGTACCTAATACTTTAATAGTGCATCACATGTTACTGATACGATCAGGCATGGTGGTAATTAGAAGGATCAATTGTCATCCCCTTCTCTATACCGCTATGCCTTTTTTTGTTGTAAAAAATGTAATAAAGGAGTCCTATATAAATGTTTGCAAATCTTTTTAAAAAAACATCACTAGAAATAATTGCACCTGTTAATGGTGATATTCTTCCAATTGAAGAGGTTCCAGATCCTGTATTTAGTCAAAAAATGATGGGGGAAGGGATTGCTATTTTACCATCACATGGAGGGATTCATTCTCCGGTTGAGGGTACCATTATCCAAGTTGCACCGACAAAGCATGCGGTTGGAATTCTTGCTAAGGATGGAACAGAAATTCTTATCCATATAGGTTTGGAAACAGTTGCGTTAAAAGGAGAAGGTTTTACCGTTGCAGTAAAAGAAGGAGATAAGGTTTCCGTGGGTCAACTATTAATTGAGGTTGATTGGGATTTTATCGGAAAAAATGCGAAAAGTACGGTAACACCAATCGTGATTACGAATAGTGGGGAAGGAAATAAACAGTTCTCGTTCACAGAGGAGAAAAAAGGCATACAAGGTCAGACAGTTATGATTACAGCATCCGGAAAGTGATACACTTTTAATATAGTGAAGCTATTTTCGAATACATTTTTGCTTTTCGTAATTTGTTTTAAATCCTAAATCAGAATTAGTTTCGGGACATCTTTTCCTAAGGAGATTAAAGAGATTTATAAGATTTTCTTTTACAAAATCAAAATAGTTTAAGAAAAGAGCCTATAGTGAAAACAAGGAGATGGGGCTTCGGATGAAGATAACGAAGGTTCTGAACAATAATGCTGTCTTCGTGATGGATGGTTTACAGGAGAAAATTGCTGTTGGGTCTGGGATTGCTTTCGGTAAGAGGAGAAATGATATCGTAAATACAAAAAAGATTGAGAAGCTATTCGTAATGAAAGAGAACGCAAAGCTTCAGCAACTCCTAAGCCGAATTCCGGAAGAGCATTTTATCATCTCGGAAAAAGTGATTTCCTATGCAGAAGAATACTTGGGTACGAAGTTAAATGAGCACATACATATCGCATTAACCGACCATTTATCCTATGCCATTGAAAGGGAAGCTCAAGGTCTGCAATTAAAAAACAAGCTCTTGCATGAAATCAAAATCTTGTACAAAAAGGAATATGAAATCGGTCTTTGGGCTTTAAAATATATCCGGGATGCATGTAATATTCAAATGCCTGAGGATGAAGCAGGCTATATCGCCCTCCATATTCATACAATGAAAATTCAAGGTGGGGATATGCGCCAAACGCTGATTCAAACAACGATTATTCGAGACATTGTGAAATCGATAATGCATTATCTGAATATCAACGTAAAGGAAGATGATATATCATATCATCGGCTGATTACCCATTTAAGATTTGCATTAACTAGAATGAATCAGGACGAGGCACATACAATGGACAATGAGATGCTTGATATGATCAAAAGGAAATTTCCACTTTCCTACCAATGTGCTAAGAAAGTAGCAAAGGAACTATCCTCCAATCATGATATTAGCTTACCTGACCATGAATTAGGATATATTACTCTTCATATTGAGCGCTTAAGAAAGCAGTGGGTTGAATAAGCATTTAGCTTTTTCTATAAGGCTATGAATGTTAAATGTTGATTTAGCGGCTTTGTGAAAATTCACATCAGTTCAGCGCTCAACAAAAAACATTAAAATGGCCAGTATTAAAAAATATTTGAAGGGAGTGGTGCCACGGGCTTTAGAATTCCAGATTAGCAAACCAGCAAGTACTTATTGCGACTTAGACATTATTTTTAATTTATACTTACCTATCACTTCGGTTTGTGCGGAAAAATCATGTGGACACTTCTAAACTCCAAAAAAGACAATTTACTAGTTTTTAATAGAAAAAAATATTTAATAGGGGGAAATGAAAAATGGTAATGAAATATTTACAAGGAATTGGCCGCTCTTTAATGCTGCCAGTAGCAGTTTTACCAGCTGCTGCGATTCTAATGGGTATTGGTTATTGGATTGATCCTACAGGTTGGGGTTCTGGAAATGCCTTTGCAGCATTTTTAATTAAAGCGGGAAGCTCGATTATTGATAATATTCCAATATTGTTTGCCGTTGGTATTGCTTTAGGTATGGCAAAGGAAAGAGATGGGTCCGCTGCACTTAGTGGATTGGTTGCCTTCCTAGTCGTAACAACGTTGCTTTCAACGGATTCTGTGGCATTATTGAAACATATTGATGCAGGAAATGTAGATCCAGCGTTTGGTAAAATTAAAAACGCATTTATTGGTATTCTTTCGGGTATTGTTGCTTCCGTTATGTACAATCGGTTTAGTAAAGTACAATTACCAGATTTCCTAGCGTTCTTTAGTGGAAAACGTCTCGTACCAATTATGTCAGCGGTTGCTATGATTGTTGTTTCTGCTATTTTGTTCTTCGTATGGCCTCCTGTTTATACAGGATTAGTATCCTTTGGAGAAGGAATCAGTAAGTTAGGTGCATTTGGTGCCGGGTTATATGGATTCTTTAATCGTTTATTAATTCCAATTGGATTACATCATGCATTGAACTCTGTATTTTGGTTTGATGTTGCGGGAATTAGTGATATTACTAACTTCTGGGCAAGTAAAGGAACAAAAGGTGTTACAGGTATGTACCAAGCTGGATTCTTCCCAGTAATGATGTTTGGTCTTCCAGCGGCAGGTCTTGCAATGTATCATACTGCTAAAACAAAACACAAAAAACAAGTGGCATCTTTAATGTTAGCTGCAGGTTTTGCATCATTTTTTACAGGAGTTACAGAACCACTTGAATTTTCTTTCATGTTCGTAGCTCCAGCACTTTATGTTGTGCATGCTATTCTTACAGGACTTTCCTTATTTATTGCAGCACTATTCCACTGGACTGCAGGATTTGGATTTAGTGCAGGACTAGTTGACTTTTTGTTAAGCTTAAGAATTCCAATTGCAAATATGCCTTTAATGTTACTTGTGCAAGGCTTGGTATTTGCGGTAATCTATTATTTTGTATTCCGTTTCATCATTACAAAATTCAACCTTATGACTCCTGGTAGAGGCGAAGAAATGGAAGAAGGCGTAAGTGTAATGGAACAAGAAGTAGCAGCTACTGCTACTAGCAAAGGAAATAGATTTACTGCCATGGCTGGAAAAATTTATGAAGGCTTGGGCGGAGACGATAACGTCGTATCTGTTGATAACTGTGTAACACGTCTAAGAGTAGAAGTGAAAGACATGAATAAAGTGGATAAAAATAAGATCAAGTCCACAGGTGTTCCTGGAATCAATGTAGTCGGACCTACAAATATCCAAGTGATTGTCGGCACAAATGTTCAATTCGTAGCGGATGAGATTCATAAGATTCGCAGTTAATTATAAAAGATAAAACCTACTTTTTCAAAAAAGTAGGTTTTTTTCATGGAAAAGGAATATTGAACTTTTAAAAATATAGAGTGTGCAGGCGATAAAATTATATGGTTCTCCGAAAGCAGCTTTCCAACAATGACAGTTCCTTTTGCACCCATTCTCGTCCGTATTGCTTAAGTGGTGCCGAGCTAGTGTATTATTTAATTTGAACCAAGACAATTTCCTCAATAATCGGAATCTCTTTTTTCAATAAAGATATGAGTGTTTCTTTTACTTCATTATCGATTTCACAAATTGTAATTGCCGGACCATTCATCTTGGAACGTTCATTAGCCATGCGGGCTAGGTTTAACCCGTTTTGATAAAGAACTGCTGATAATTTTGAAATAAACCCTTTTTGGTCGGTATGACGGATCACAAGTGTTGGTCGCTCCCCAGAAAGTTTTAACGGATAATCATCCAATTCCTGTACTTCTACCTTCCCGCCACCTAACGAACTGGCTAATAGCTTAACAGCACGAGAGGCACCTTTCAATTCTACGAGAACGGTATTCGGATGGTAGCTCCCAAGCACTCGTTTCGTGAAATCGTATTGTAAGCCATTTTCTTCTGCTATTTCTTTTGCATTTGGAATCCCATCATCCATTGTTGTTAACCCAAGAACACCTGCTAATAGCGCTAAGTCTGTGCCATGGCCTTGATAGGTTTTAGCAAAAGACCCCATCAGCGAAAATTTCACATATAATGGATTTTCATGTAGAAGTTTGCGGGCAATGTTGCCTATTCGAACAGCCCCGGCAGTGTGCGAACTAGAAGGGCCAACCATTACAGGGCCGATAATCTCATAGGCGCTTTGGTATTTTGCCGGTCCGCTGTCACTTGTTTTTTCATTGAAAATCTTCTCTGTTATTTTTTTGCCTGTCGGAGTTCCGGCAAGACCTCCAATTCCCGTTTCTCTCAATGATTCTGGCATTTGTTGTCCGACCTCATGCATCACATGGATCACTTCATCAGGAGGGATAATGCTGACTACGCCCGCTAAAGCCATATCTGCGGCTGCTTGGGCCGTAATTGCATGTAAGCCGTTACGAATGATACACGGGATTTCCACAAGACCGGCGACCGGGTCACAAACCAACCCAAGTGAATTTTTTAATGCAATACCAACAGCGTTTCCTACCTGCTTCGGAGTTCCACCGGCAAGTTCCGTTAAGGTTCCGGCGGCCATTGCTGTTGCGGACCCAATTTCAGCCTGACAGCCGCCGGCAGCCCCTGATATGGATGCTTTATTTGCAATAACTAAGCCAAGGGCAGAGGCAGTGAACATGGAATGGACAATTTGTTCACGGGTAAATCTCCTGCTGTCTAAGGCATGAACAAGGACAGCTGGCAAGATTCCTGCTGAACCCGCGGTAGGTGTCGCCACAATCCGCCCCATTGCAGCATTTACTTCTGATACTGCAAGAGCATTTGCTGCCGCCGCTAATGTTGTCGGATGAACAAAGGAAATTCCTTTTTCAGCATATTGATGCAAACGGTGCCCATCTCCTCCTGTTAAACCGGTACGGGACATAACAGGGCCTGTTGTTCCCTTACGGACTGCATCTTCCATTACGCTAAATTGTTCCGCCATTTTCTCGATAATCGTTTCTCTGGGTAAGCCTTTTTGTTCGATTTCTGTAAGGATCATTAATTCATAAATGTGGCTTTGCTCCTGCTCTGCATGCTCGATTAATTCTTTTAAATTTGTAAATGACATATGATCACTCCCTTAAAGAAAACGGTTCTCATGCACAATGCATAAGAACCGCGCCTTTTTTATTGTCTAAAGTATTCCGCAACAACCGCTGCCATTGCTTTCGCAGCGATGATCAGGCTGTCCTCATTAATTTCAAATTTTGGATGATGATGTGGATAAACATGACCATTAGCAGGCTTTGCACCAACATAAAAGAAGCTGCCAGGAATCTTTCGTAAATAATATGCAAAATCTTCTGATCCTGATGCGGGTGGTGTCTCGAGTACTGCCTTAATTTCAGGTATTTCCGCCTTTTCAATCCCTCTTACAACGAGCTCTGTCATGGCTTTATCATTTACTAAAACAGGATAATCATGTGAATAAATTAAGTCATAGGTAATATCAAATTCTTGGGCAATCCCTTCTAAAATTCGCTTGAATTCTGTTTCCACTTTAGTGCGAACTTCACTAGACATGCTTCTTACATCCCCTTCAAGTTCGACACTATCCTTAATAATATTGAATGATCCCTTGCCGTCAAATGAACCGATTGTTACTGTCGCCATATCAAAAGGATTAATTCGGCGGCTAACAATTGTTTGGGCTGCAACAACAAAATGACTTGCCGCAACGATACTGTCATTACTTGTATGAGGCATCGAACCATGGCCGCCTTTTCCTTGGATTTTCACTTTGAAATAGGAGCGTCCAGCCTGCATTTCTCCAGCTCGGTAGTAGACCTCTCCGGTATCCGCAAGCGACATTAGGTGAATACCAAAAACATTATCAACACCTTCTAAACATCCATCTTCAATCATAGCAATGGCTCCCCCAGGAGGAGTTTCTTCTGCAGGCTGATGTAGAATAACGACATTTCCTTTTAATTGATCTTTCATTTCGATTAAGGCCTCTGCTAAAATCATTAAATAGGCAGTATGTCCATCATGACCACAGGCATGCATCACACCTGGATTTTTTGATTTAAAAGGTAAATCCGCCTCTTCCGTAATTGGCAGACCGTCAAAATCAGCGCGCAGGGCAACGGTTTTTCCCGGATGTCCGCCCTCAATGGTTACTACGATGCCATATCCGCCAACATTGGTTCTTACTTTTACCTCTTTTTCTTTATAAAAATCAGCAATGTATTGTGCCGTTTTCTCTTCTTTAAAAGATAATTCAGGATGTTGATGAAGATATCTGCGAATTTCTATCATTCTATCTTTTTTCTCTTCTAATCTTTGTAGTAAGTGATCTAACATTTTATACTCCTCCTATTGCTTTTTTGTTTGAACAGTCAAGGCAACGAGTCCGCATATTACTATTGCTATAGACAAGCTTATAAATACGAGAGTAAAGGATCCGCCTGCCCAAGATATTAATGCACCGAATGCCATTGGAGCTACAAAACCGCCAAGAGTTCCTCCAGTGTTTACGATTCCTATAGATGCCCCAATAACTTTCTCGGGCAAAATCTTATGCGGCCAAGAGAAGATGCCTACAAAGATGGTCGTTAATAGAAATGTAAGCACAAATAAAGAAGCAATGGAAAGTGCCAATGAATGTAAGAATACTAAACAGAAAAACAACAAGGCTGAAATGATGGAACAGCCCAATATCAATAATTTTTCCTTGCCTGCAAAATATTTTGTCAATAATGTACCTGCAAATACGGAGGCTATTGTACCCCCAATAGCGTTAACTGCTAGGATGATCCCGACTGTACTGATGGATAGTGAAAATTTTGCTTTTAAGAAAGTCGGCATCCATGACATATTCCCATAGAAGCAAATATTTGCAAACAACATGGCAATAAATAATATGATCACATTTCGATTCGTTATCACGGATCGAAAACTCACTTGTTTTGTTTTCGTTTTTGCTTGTGGAATGATATTTGGTGCGAAAAAAGTAACTAAAAGCAGCGAAATGAAAAAGAAAATAGCAAGTGTGTAGTAGGCATAGTGCCAATTTAAATCAATCAGCCTTGCTCCAATAACAAAGGCTAGAATCCCGCCAATTCCACTCGTTGCTAATATGAGCGATTGGACAAAAGTTCGTCTTTCTTTTGGGAAATTTTCCGCGACTCCTTTTGAAACGCTTGGTGGATAACCTGCATGGCCAATACCTGCAAAGAAACGAATCAGGATAAACGCAAGTAAGCTTCCGGCAAAGCTAAAGGCCAATGAAAACACGGTAATTAGTGCAAGAGAAAGCATTAATACTTTTTTATAACCAATCTTATCTGCAAGTGATCCTCCTGGTATTTGCATGATTGAATAACCTAGGAAAAATAAACTCATCATCAAACCGGTTTGACTTGTTGTGAGATGAAATTGGCTGGCAATTGGGATAATGGCAGTAGAAATCATATTTTTGTCCATATAAATGATGGAGTAGCCTGCCATTAAAGCTACAATTAACAAAACTTCTTTAGATTTCTTTGCCTTTGGTAATGAATTTATTGCTTCCCTTTGTTTCTCAATCATTTCCGGTGATAGAGACATAAAGGTCACCTCCGAAATCATAAATTATGAAAACGTTTTCTTATACAAATTATAAATTTTAGAGCGAAGGAAGACATTCCAAACATTGTCGAAAATATACCCTTTATTTGCCCTTTTTCATTATTTTGCTTAATCAAACAACAAAAAAAGACCATTAAGATTTAACCTAATGGTCTGATTTCAAAGAGATGAATCGCATTTAGCGTCAGAGTAGACTGTAAATAGAGCTCGGAATCCACTTTTTCCTCATAAATTTGTAAATCTGGATAGGCTCGCTGCTTAAGATACATAATGATTTCTGGGTCATGGATATCCTGATCACGGAGATGGAGCCAATTAAAATAAAATGCACCGTTATTTCGATCGAGAATGTACTTGCGAATTTGATAAGGTCCAGACGGCAGCCCTGAAATCACTATTTTCTTTTCTTTCGTTAAGGAATTTAAAAAGAAACTTTCGACAGAATAAGAAGGATTTACATAGGAATTATTGTAAATAGCCAAATGGTAACCTTGTTCGCCCTTCGTCAGTACGAAGTCGTCTCCTTCGGCTAAAATTTCAAGACCGATTTTTCCCATTAATTGAACGTTAAAAAATGCAGGACGTTTTATTTGATAATAATAAAGCAGGGCAATTCCGTTCATTTCAATATTTTCATGATCCATATTATTTTTTTCTAATGAGTGGGTATCGATCCAAAACCCTAAACCAGTAATCTCTTTTATCACGTCCAGCGTATCTTTAAAAATAAGGGCTGATCGAAAAAAACTTCCACTTAAATCTACTGTATTACCATAAAGGGTATTCCAATTTGTCAGGTAAATTGGTGTACTAGCTATGCCAGCTGAAGACAATTTTGCTTTTAATTCGATACAGGATTTTTTTATATAATCTTTTACGCTCTCAAAAGAACGGTTATCCATATTGGTAAAGTCAAGTTGTTGATTTGGATTGCAAGTAAAGCAAATCAGGTCACATTTATCTGACATTTGCTTTAAGAAATCACAAACAGGGACAGATATTCCTTTTTCTAAAGAAAATGGCACATGAACGCCGACTTTTGCGGCAGAAGTTCTCTTTTTCACCGTTTGATAAAAGTCTTGAAAAAAGGTAAAGGTTGTTTGATTCCACTCTGAGAAAACCAATTCAAACTGCCATTTTCCTACAAATTCGCCTCCAAAAAAACGGACACAGTGTAGCAAAAATTCATCCAGCATCTCTATATAATGTGGGAATCTAACGACTTCCTTTTCGTACTCAACACTTATAAATGGTACTAAACCTAGTTGTTGAAACTGGCTAAATAACGCATCAATCTTATAAAAATTCCCTCCTGTTCGCAATAACGGGGCTGTAATCGCAAAGGAGTCGGAAAATAGGTTTGTAAAATAAACATATTCAAATTGAAGCTGCTTCTGAATAAGCTTCAATTCTCTTTGAACTTCTTCGTTTAGTGCATATTCCAGCTGTCCAATTATTAATAATCGCTGTGGTTTATTCCGAATAAGAACGGACTCTTGCGGTAGGTTTATATGAACCGTTGAAACTCCAGATTCATTCATCACAACACTTCGGTCCTTCGGTGAAAGGTACTTCCTCAGTTCGATTAAAAAGTCTGGTGATGTCACCAATGTATATTGTTCGTTTATATTATTGACTTCCTGGAAATCGGACGGTTCTTTTTTATGTAAACTTCGATATTCAGCAGGTGTTTCATTATACATTTCTTTAAACGCCTTGTTGAACGCCTTCCCATTTGGAAAACCATTATTTAGAGAGACTTGTGTAATGTTATGATCGGTATATAGCAGCTCTTGAATAGCTGATTTCAAACGAACCTGCTTAATATATTGTGAAAAACTAACGCCAACTTCTTGCTTAAAATAGCGCGATAAGTAGTATATGGATAAATATTGCTGTTCCGCGATTTTTTCTAATGATATTGGTCTACGAAAGTTTTTTTCAATAAAAACAAGGATGTCTCTCAGTCTTTCATCCTTCATTTCCATAAATCTATTCTGGCCAAGATAGGTGGTTTTAAAATTCCGAATGAGGATCGTAACTAACTTGTAAATTAGGCTATTAATTTCAAGTTCATATCCATCCTTTTTTTGATAATGATCTATCAAAATTTCCGCTAATAGTTGACGGATTTGATTAAAAAGAATATATAACCGATTATCTTCTTTGGAAGAGCAGCAATCGAAGGTACACTCATAAATCTCCGGATAAAGATGCTCAATCGAATGAAGGGGGATTTGCAACAATAAGACGACATTATCTTTATTCCCGTTAATGGTGTGGACATGATTGGGATTAATAAGTAGAACTTCATTTTCAGTCATATGGTAGGAATCTTGATTTACTTTCACTTCAATGTCTCCTCTAATAATGAGAAGAATTTCCATTCCTAAATGGATATGCTGTGAGTGATGGCGAATATTTTGCAAACTGATTTGATAAGAATCTTCTATAACACGTTCGGACACGAACATTCACCTCAAAAATGTTTAAAATCAATATTACAAGGGACAGGAATAGTCTCGAAATACATTATATTCTTTTAGTCCATTCTGAACAAATTTGCGCTTATTAATTGGGGGGTATTATACAGGTGGTCCCTAAGGAAATATAGTTTTGCGAAAATCAATAAAATAAAGGAATATTGCACATCCTAAAAATGGAGGTGTGCAGATGAAAAAACCGAAGTTCCTTTTATTTTTAATTATGATTCTGCCGTGGTTTACGCTACCGTTTTTAGGTGGAAAGGCGATAAAAAGATTTCTACCGGCAGCAATTTTTATAAGTATGGTATCCAAAGTAATAGATATCATCGCAGAGAAACGCAATTGGTGGAAGTATTATACAACCATTCATCCGCTGTTAAAAGGCAGCGCACCACTTGTCCTCGGTCCTTTTTTTGCATCGGCTTTTTGGAGTTTAAAAAACACCTATGGAAAATTTATATCCTATATATTAAGTAATCTTCTTTTACATGTAGCATTTGCAACTATTGGTATGTCGATCTTGAAACGTTTGGGGATCACTTCATTAATTAAACTGAATCGTGTTCAACTTGTCCTTGTTCTGTTATTTCGAGCATTGGTACTATACGGATTTCAATTTACGAAGGAGAGCATAGAGAAAAAAAGGAATAAGCAGATGCTTACTCGAAATTATTAGAGAGATTTATTTGAGGAAAGCAGGTTTTGCAAGTGGAATTACAGTTTTTATTCGAAGATACCATCATAGAAATTCAGGAGCTTAGCCCTGGTTACTCTGGACATGCAAGTGATGTTTGGCTTGTTAAAACAAACGATCAAGAGGTAGTGGTGCGCTCCTCCAGATTAAAAGAAGAACCAAACAATGATTTTTGGTGGGGCTGCAAAAATACATTTGGGATAGATCCGAGAAATGTATTTGCATTGGAAAGTGTAAATAATACTTTAAGTAAAATTAGTTCTATGCCTGTACCAAGAGTAATTAGAATAGGAAAATCAAAGAGAGAGTATGTTGTCGTTGAAAAATTAGATGGTCAGGTTGTTCCATCTTTTATTAATCAGCCTTCATCTGTACTGCGGAGTCTTGGGGAAGGATTGGCAACAATCCATCAACATCGAGAAAGCTTTGCCGGAGATCCTTCTGGAATTTTTCAAGTGCCTCTACATCAATTTCATCTACACTTAAGCAAGAGTGCATCCGAACTAGTTTATAGATTTCACTCAGACAATGAAAAAATAGTAACCATGCTGCCAAAGATCACGGAACTTTTCAACTTATTGCCACATCCCGAATCCTCCACGTTTGTGTTAGTGGATATAGACCCTTCCCAATTTTTATCTAATGGCAAGGAGATTACGGGATTAGTAGATACGGAAGCCTATGTAATAGCACCGAGAGAGCTGGATTTTATTGGATTAGAGTACATATTGGATGAGCAATCGGCAAAGGAATTTAAGATTGGTTATGAAAAAATCATGCCTATTCCTGATTTGCAGGAGTTTCGACTTCCATATCGATATTTTTACCGATTATTATCTGTGCAAGGAGATGTTGATTTGGATGAGTGGTTGGGACATAAGGCTCTATTTTAGTGATGAAAAAACTCCATGAATTTTTCATGGAGTCTGGTTTAGCTATTTTAAATCTACTCTAAGCGGTGGCAATTCTTTCTCAGGAAGTGCTTGTGTAAATGGTACTGCAAATGAATATCCTTTTAGGCTGAAATTTGGTAATCCGTACTCTTTATATCCGTTTGGTCCATCTAATTCAAAGGTCGATCTATATTCGAATTTTTTCGCATTGATGATTTCCACATGATTTCCTTTAAGAAGATGTCCAACTGGAATATTTGGTTTTCCAGCCATTGAGGAGTCTTCCAAGTTAATATTTTCAATGAAATTCTGTAGATTTTCTGCATTCTTTCCTTTGCTCGCTCCTTCAATTCTGAAAAGTACGACCAATTCGTTATCTTTCTTTTTATATTGAATATCATTGACTAGAAGCTTAAGGTCACTTCTTTTCCCTTTCATAACAAATGGGGTAGGTGCATTTAATGAATGAATCCCAAGTATGTCCGTTTCCCGTACATAAGGATAGAGTGTGATAAACTTAGTATCCTCTGGTATTTTTTCAAAGTTAGAACGTTCCTCTGATACAATTTTATCGCCAATTTGTTTTCTGCCAAATTCAACTCCAGAAGTCATGAAAGGAATTTCTGTTCCTTTATCATCCGTGATTCTAGTGACTCTAGTTAAATCATCTTTACCAATAAGGGAATGAATAGCTTTGTAATCCAGCGAAGATGTTTCATTTCCTAATGTGATTGATTCGAGCTGGAATTCATGCTCTTTGTCTTTACTAATAACAGATTTGGCAACATTAATCTTTTCAGATGGTAATTTTGGAATTGGTATCTTAAAGTCCCACTGTCCTTCTATTAAATTGGGCATCGACTTTTTTGCCTTTTCTGGAATATCTCCCGATGTAATAGTCAAAGGTAATATCATATTTTTTGGAAGCTCTTTATCGGGGTAATCAATTTGTAAATCCATCACAATTCCTTGAGAGGTCATTTCATCCCCACCTTGATAGGATGTCTGCCATTTATCGCTACCATCCGCAAGCTTATATTTAAATTCAAAATCTTTTATGTCTAATTTAGGATCATCCACTTTAATAATAATACTCATCCGTGCCCCATCGAAATATACATTCTGAACTGTCATACCAATACCGTTGTTCACAACTCTTTGATTCACTTTTGTTACTAGATTTTTTTCCTCCAGCTTTTTTCCAACAGTATCATATTGTGAATATAAGCTACCAATGATTGGAACATCAGCTAATACCGTTTTCATTTTTGGGAAAACAAATCCTGAGCCTAAACAACTGACTGCTAGGGCAGCAGCGATGATTGGTATTTTAATTCGATTCTTTATTTTGAATCTAGGCTTTTCCTTCTGAGCCTGCAAGATTCCCTGTGTGATAGCAGAATGAACATCTTGTTTCGGAACATCTATCTTACTCATTTCGTCATCAATCCACTGTTTATCCATGTGGGTTCACTTCCTTCTAATACTTTCTTTAGCGCATTTCTTCCCCGGTGCAAATAAGTTTTCACCGTTCCTTCAGGTACATTCATATTCCATGCGATTTGCTGGACTGGTAAGTCATGATAGTAAAAGAGAATAATTACTTTTTGATAGTTTTCATCTAATTGCTGAATAGCTTCTTGTAAATCGATGGTCAGTTCAGAGTGAACAGTATTGCTAGGAATACTTTCAATATGACTTTCATCATTCAGCTGAATTACATTCTTTTTGGACTTCAATAATGCATATGAAGTATTAATTAATATTCTTATCAGCCACGTTTTAAAGTATTGTGGCTCCTTCAAGCTTTCTAAACTTAAATATGCTTTATATGCCGTTTCTTGCACAATATCGAGGGCATCTTCTTTATGCCCGACATAAAGATAGGCAGTTCTATAAAGCTGATCGGAGTGTAAAGACAATAACTCTTCAAATGCCTTCGCATCCCCTTTTTTCGCCTTTTTAACTAGTTTTATTTCATCCATTCCTTAGCCTCCTTTCATCTATTAGAGGATAGTAAGGTTCGCTCGGTTTCAAAAATTTTGATAATTTTAAATAAAATTGGGGGATTATCTTGTGGGGAGATATGTATCTAGTTGTTACTTGTTTAGAAATATAAGAAAAACTTATATTTAATTATAGCATTTTTGTAATTTAACTTATGAAAAAATCATTTTATACTGAAGAAAAATAGCATGATTAGAGGTCCTTTTTATGAGAAATAAAGTTAACTATTTATTAGGCATCACCATTACAGGCTTTGGAGACGGAGTTCAGCAAATAGCATTAATGTGGTATATTTTCCATCTTACTGGTGAAGCCGCTTCAATAGGATTGATGATTGCAATCTACTATTTGCCAAGTATCATTTTGACACCATTTCTTTCCGTTTATGTGGACCACCATGATTCAAAAAACATCGTCGTCATAACGGATTGTCTGCGTTTCTTGTTAGTCTTCATTATGGCAGGATTGATCTTTTTCAAAGTGGAATCTGCAGTCTTGTTTTATGTTTTGCAATTTGTTCTCGCAGTTTGTTACACCATTTATAAACCAGCATCACAATCATTTGTCAAAGAGGCATTTTCCGATCGAGATATTCCGTTTGTGATTTCAAAGGCTGCTTCTTTGAGTGAAGCGGCATCCCTTGTTGGTATGGGGATTTCCGGCTTATTTTTGGTGGAGCTATCTTTATCTACAAGTTTTTTGATAAATTCATTAACCTTTTTGGTGGCAGCAACTCTTTATTTTTTGGTCAAAAGGGTAAGACCGAAACAACTACGGTCCGAGAAAATTCATTATATATCCGAGTTGCTTGCAGGTTGGAATTTTATAGATCAGCAGGCAGGAATGAAATTTTTATTATTCCTTTCGATTTTAAATAGTGTAAGTATCCAAATGACCACGACTTTAATGCTCCCTCTAGCCAATCAATTTCGCGGTGGAAGCGGATTGTATTCATCATTTGAAATGGCCTTTTCCATAGGGGGAATTGCGGCAGGTTTGATCGTTATGTATTTTCTGAAAAAATGGAAACAGAAAGTGATTATGGTTACGATGGCCGGGATGATGATTTCTTCGTTTTTGTTATATTTGAATGACTTCAGGGTAACGGCGGTAATTTGTATCTTTATTCTGGGTTTATTCACCATGTCACACTTAATTATTATCCAAACACTCATTCAATTAAATACGACAAAAGAATATATTGGAAGAGTCATCGGCTTAAGGACAATTCTTGCCTCTTTTGTAAAAATATCATCTGCATTGTTAACAGGAACCCTTATTAGCCACATTGGAATTAATAATATTTTGCTTGCTTTTACAGTTCTTATTTTGGTGAGTTTTTTTACTTGGGGGAATATGAGGAAGGTGCGGGTGTTGGTTTAGGTCTAAATACCCAAATCGGTCCGTTCACTGCCAATTTCGGTCCATTTAATAAGAGATTCGGTCCAATCGGAAGCTGATTCGGGCCGAATCTATTAATTTTCGGGCTATTTAGAGAGGAATGCAGATTTTTAGATGAAGAGCTGCTACCGATTTGGAGAAAGTGCTCAGTTTGTGCGAATCACTTCTATTTTTGGGCAGGGATATCCTAATTTTTATAGAATATAGTTCGTAGAAAACAAAAGGAGTTGAATAAATGATAAAAAAGGAACGCAAAATTCCAATAAAGCTCGAAAAACTAGAAGCTTTGGACCGAAGAATTTCACCTAAACATTCCAAAAAGACCAACATTGGCGAAGAATTAGCAAAAAGAAGAGCAGGTTATAAAGGTGAGAAATCCGTAGACTACCATTTAAGTTTTTTAGAGGAGAGAAGGTACCACATTTTACACGATCTTAGGCTCCAAAATACCCGCGGTCACCATTTTCAGATAGATACCCTCATTTCAACTCCCTATTTTATTACAACTATGGATGTCAAACATATAAGTGGGACCATCACATTCGATAATGACTTCCATCAGCTTATTCAACAAAATGGAGATAAGGAAAGAGCATACCAAGATCCTATCTCTCAAGTGAAACGGCACAAGCTTCAATTAAAAGAGTGGCTCAAACAACATAAATTTCCGGATATCCCCATACTGCCTCTTGTTGTCATCAGCAATTCTTCCACCATCATCAAAAAAATCGGCAAATCTAAAGACTATCAAATTATCACTAAGGCAATTCATATTAACTTTGAGATTGCTGAGTTTGAAAAGTATTACAAAAAGGCAATGCTAACCGCCAATCAATGGGCAAAACTGTCGAAGCTCCTTATAAAAAAACATACTCCAGAGGAATATGATGTTTTAGAAGCATTCCATATTAATAATAGTGAAATCCTAACAGGTGTCCACTGCCCAAATTGTTCAGCAATCCCCATGATGAGAGCACATGGAAAATGGGTCTGTCGAACTTGCGGGTTCATATCAAAAACGGCACATATTCATGCATTAAAGGACTATGCTCTTATTATTGGAACAACGATCTCCAATCAGGGAATCCGTGATTTTCTTCAACTCCCATCTAAAAATATAGTGAATAATATCATGAAATCAATGAGTTTACCTCATACTGGAGTTGGGAGAGCGAGAATATATCACCTGAATCATTTGTTTAGAGATTGACCGAGGATAAGTGTGGGTCCGTATTTAGGGTTATTTCTAAAGGTCATGCTACTTTTCATATTACTGGTCATTACTAATATGCTGACTGATTTAGGTCTAAATACCCAAATCGGTCCGTTCACTGTCAATTTCGGTCCATTTAACAAGAGAATCGGTCTGTTCGATAGTAGATTCGGGCTGATTCCTCCTTGTTTAGGTCCATTCGGCTACCGACACATGCTGAATATGAAAATTCTACTACTAAAATTGGAGAATATCATCATTATACCTCCACTTACGCTTAATTATTGCTTAGCGAAGACTTTTTTGAATGAATTATTCCCTTTCTCCCAGACTCTTGAACAAATATAACCGCCGCAATGACCATAATAATTCCGATATACTGCCAGAAATGCAAGGTTTCGCTGAATACTAGGAAGCTCATGATTGATGCAACAACAGGTTCAATCGTAGCCATAATGGATGCACGGCTTGATTCTATTTTTGTTAAACCATTCGTATATAGTAAAAAGGCGAATAATGTGGAAAATAGACCAAGGCCAATTATATTAAACCAAACGTTTATGCTTGAAAATAAATGGGCTGCGGACCATAATCCACTAAATGGTGTGACGGCAATTGCAGCAAAAATAAACGTATAGACGGTGACTGTTATCGTGTTATATTTTTGCAAAGCGTATTTTCCAAAAATACTGTACAAGGCATAGAAAAGACCGGAACCAACACCGAATAGAAAACCTAAGAAAGAAATGGATCTTTGAAAAGATGGAAGCACACCGATGACAAAGGCACAGCCAATAAAAGTGGCAAATAAAGCGACCATTTTGCGTGTTGTAAACCATTCTTTAAAAAGAATTCTTGAAAAAATGGCTACAAAGGCTGGTGCAGTATATAGTAATATGACAGAAATTGAAATAGAGGTTACTTCCATTGCACGGAACAAACACCAATTAAACAGTACAAAGCTGATAATTCCAGTCCCTATAAAATATTTGCTGTCGGAAATGTTGATTTTCAACATGCTTCGATCTTTCATCACTATGTATAAAATTAGAGAAATAGATGCGAAAAGGGCACGAATGGCAACGATTTGTAATGGCGTGAAGCCGACGTTATATAGGTTCGTCACAAAAATCCCGATGATCCCCCATAAAAAAGCACTTGCACCGACTAAGAACAACGGTAATTTAGGCTGCATATTTCCCCACCTCTCAAACTTCGAAAAAATTTCATAATAATCAAAGTATTACACATAGAATAGAAACATGCTATAAAAAGAGGAAATTCAAATGAAAGATGGAAGTATATCAATAGACAAAAAATAAGGATGGGGAAAATGGAAAATAGTATTAGAAATTTTGAAAAACAAGACATGGAATTCTTGTGGGATATGTTATATGAATCCATGTATGTAGAGGAAGGAAAGCCAGCTTTTAGTAGAGATATTTTAAAGGAACCTGAAATTGAAAAATATCTCAAAGATTGGGGACGTACGAATGATCATGCTCTAATTGCTGTGGATGAAAGCAACCAACCACTCGGCGCCATATGGATTCGTTTTTTTAGTAAGGATGCTGGAGGTTATGGATTTGTTGATGAGGAAACACCCGAGCTTGGGATGGCACTGATATCTGGAGCAAGGGGAAAGGGAATTGGGAAAAAATTAATGAAGGAATTGTTCAAGCTTGCAAGGTTGTGTGGCTATAAAGCACTTTCCCTCAGCGTAAATCCACAAAATGTACCAGCGTTAAACATGTATGAAAAGAATGGATTTATCAAAATTGGTGAAGATGATAGTGGGTCATGGGTGATGAAGAAAGTATTATAAGAGACGAAAAAAGACATTCTGTAAATGGAATGTCTTTACTAATTTGTTTTTTCCATTTCTAATATATCCTTTACAACATCCTCAATCGTGATATTCTCAAGAGCTTTTTCCAAAGCAGATTGAGCCGTAGAAAAAATCGGGACAATGGCGCTTTGAATGTTTCTGCCAACTAAACAATCTGGGTTTGGTTGTTCATGCATGCCGAACAATTCCTTCTCAGGTACCACATCAACGGCCTTATAGACATCCAATAATGTTATCTCAGAAAGCTCCTTTGCAAGCTCCGCACCGGCGACTCCTGGTCGAACATTAACTAGCCCAGCATTTTTTAACATTCCCATAATTTTACGAATAACAACTGGATTTGTGTTAACACTACTAGCGATAAATTCTGAGGAATTTACTGTGTCCTTGTTTATTTCTAATAGCGATAATATATGAATTCCAACAGCAAAACGGCTGCTTATTGACATGATTTCACCTTCGTTTTTATCAATTATTCCTTATTATATCATATCAAATGTAACAAAATCAGTTACAACAAACGGTAAAAAAGATTGACAAATATAAACCTGTAACTTATATTATTACATGTAATCATTTTAGTTACATCTAAAAGGAGTGTTCATAATGAAAATTGGAATTATCGGTGCAACTGGTAAAGCAGGAAGCCTTATTTTAAAAGAAGCAATTGATCGAGGACATGAGGTTACTGCAATTGTTCGAAACGCTTCTAAAATTCAAAATCAAGACGTTAAAGTTTTAGAAAAGAATATTTTTGATCTAACATCCGAGGACCTAAAAGGATTCGATGTAGTGGTTAACGCATTTTCTGCGGCACCTGGACAAGAAGTACAGCATATTGAAGCGGGAAGAGTATTAATCAACGCATTAAAGACTCTTCCACAAACAAGATTTGTTGTTGTTGGTGGGGCAGGAAGCTTATATACAGATGAAAGTAAAACAGTACGCGTATTAGAAACACCAGATTTTCCAACAGCATATTTACAAACAGCTACTAACCAAGGGAAAAATCTTGAAGATTTACAAGCATCTACTGGAATCAACTGGACATTTATTAGTCCTTCTGCATTCTTTGACCCACAAGGAAAACGAACAGGCTCTTATCAAAAAGGAAAAGATCAGCTGTTAGTCAATTCTAAAGGGGAAAGCTATATCAGTTATGCAGATTATGCGATTGCGATGCTAGATGAGATTGAAAATCCTGCTCATGTGAATGAAAGATTTACGGTTGTTGGGGAAGCAGAATAAAATGATTGTAAGGAGAAGACCTTTCGTTGTGAAGGGTCTTTTTTTATGGCCTATCCATCTCTGAGTGGTTTTCAACATTAAAGGAATTTTAATAAAAAAATCGAATGTATTTATGAATGAAAATGAGGTGGGTGTATTAGAAATGAAAATAGTTGTTGGAGCCGGTGAATTTAACAACAACCCCGGCTGGATACATACACAGGAAAATGAACTTAATCTATTAGATGAGATGACATGGGAAAAACGATTTAAAGAGGGAACTATACACGCAATTTTGGCGGAACATGTTTGGGAACATCTTACATACCAAGAAGGATTGGAAGCGGCCAGAATTTGTTATCGGTATTTAAAACTGAACGGCTATGTCCGTTGCGCGGTTCCGGATGGTTTATTTCCTGATGAAGCTTATCAAGCTGTTGTGAAGGTAGGTGGTCCCGGTCCAAAAGATCACCCGGCTGCAAGTCATAAAATAGTCTATGATTATCAAACATTAACAGAAGTTTTCGAGAGTGCAGGATTTAAGGTGAATCTACTTGAATATTTCGATGAAAATGAAATATTCCATGAAGAAGAATGGGACGGGGAAGATGGGATTATCTTTCGTTCGAAAAAATATGATCCTAGGAATCGGGAGAAACTCGCATTTCCATCACTAATTCTTGATTGCGTTAAGGAGGAATCTTCATGCTGAAAAAGGTAGTGGAACTGCCAACAGATAAAAGAATTGCTGGAGTGCATTGTATACCGATAACCGAAGATGGCAATATCGTCATGGCCTGGGATAAGGATGAACAAGTGTTAACGACGATTGGCGGAAGAATTGAGGGGGAGGAAACACTTGAGGAAGCTCTTGATCGTGAACTGTTGGAGGAAGTTGGGCTTGTTGTTAGCGAGGATAGGCATCCTTTTGCAGCTTGGTACTGGGAATCGACGGATACCTATACAGTATGGCTGTTGGCAAAAGTAGATCATTTTATACCATATGATTTTGAAAATGAAAAAACAGGGTATGTCATTTTCAATTTTGAGACAGCACGGCAGATGATTAAACAAATAGAAGAGCACAGCTGGATTAGGATTGAACTTTTAACAATAGCGGAAGAACGGGCTAAACAGCTTATGCAAGTATAGAAGAATTCTAATACTTTATATACTGTAGCAACTTAAGACATATATCTTTTTTTAACCACAATACGGTTATAAGCATCTCCGATATTAGCTCCAACTTGGTTGGTAACAAGTCCCTCTAAGACGTAGGAAATTCAGCATACTTGGATGTTTTAAAATTTAATAAAGTATTTGATACGAAATAATTTTTTTGTCCCTGAAATCAGGGCCATTTTTTTTTTATAACATTATGTATTTCTCTATAAAAAATATAAAAGAACGCTTTATACTAGTTCTATTTACTCAAAATAATAAACATAGCCTATTTAGCATTACTTATAGTCTTTTGGCTTATTTACTTTTAACATACTGAGTCAAATTATCTAAATAAACAAACGGAATATATAGTATATTCGTCATTTTTAGAAAAATTAATTGATTTTCGGATTGAGCCTGTCATATAATCTTGAATAATCAAAATATACTTTCCTTCGTAAAGATAAAGAATATTTTTGATTAACAAACGTTAGTCTATATAGCGAAAATTCAGCTGAATGGTAATTTGGTATGGGTGACTTTTTGACTATCTGAGGTAGGAGGGGCTGGTAGAAAATAATTTATCTTATAAATGGATGGAGGTGTCATGTTGGTTACATTAATCGTAAAACGCATCGTACAATTGGTATTTCTATTGATTGGTATTTCATTCATTGTTTTTCTAAGTATGCATTTAGCGCCTGGTGATCCCGCTGCAATCATCGCTGGACCTACTGCCACTAAATCGGACATTACAGCCATTCATGAAAAATTGGGGTTAAACCAACCATTACTAGTACAGTATTGGCATTATTTTATTAACTTATTGCATGGGGATTTGGGATTTTCCTTTCAATCGCAGCAATCTGTTGCTAACGCTCTAATGGTCCGATTGCCAAACACAGTTAATCTTGCAATTGCAAGTGTGATTGTTTCCATTATTATCGGTATTCCAGCAGGGATTATTTCAGCATTAAAACAAAATACTTGGCTAGATGCATTTAGTACTACTTTTTCTCTAGCAGGTATTTCAATCCCGAATTTTTGGTTTGGTGCCATCCTTATTATTATCTTTGCGGTAAATTTGCAATGGCTGCCTGTTGGTGGATTAGATCATCCTTTTTGGACAGTGGAAGGTTTCAAGCAAGTTCTATTACCTGCAATCACTTTAGGAACGGGTTCTGCAGCGATGACTGCTCGAATGAGTCGTTCGGCTATGCTGGAAATCATTAGGGCGGACTTTATTCGAACAGCAAGAGCGAAAGGGGTAAAGGAAAAAACAGTTATTTGGGTCCATGCTTTAAGAAATGCGATGATTCCAGTCATTACGGTAATAGGGTTAAATTTTGGTGGATTGTTGGGTGGAACGATTATTACGGAGCAAGTGTTTGCTATTAATGGTATTGGGCGCCTGATGATTGAATCTATTTCAGCACGGGATTTTCCAATGGTTCAAGGAGCAGTTCTTTTAGTTGCCGGTATTTTTGTAATAGTGAACTTACTTGTGGACATTGTCTACACCATCATTGACCCACGTATTAATTATGAATAAAAAGGGAGAGGTGTAAATGCAATCACAAACACCCGTTGTAAATCAAGAGATACCACTCCAACCAAAAAAAGTGAATGAAAAGTCCGCTTTTTCCAAAGCAGTAAGGCAAATTTTAAGGAATCGTCTTGCTTTAATAGGGCTTATTATTATTTTTTTTCTGATTGTTTGTGCCATTTTTGCGAATTGGTTGACACCATATAGTCCGGTTGTACAAAACTTGAAAGAGGCACAGTTAAAGCCTGGTTCAATGGGGCATTGGCTCGGGACGGACAACTATGGACGGGATATTTGGACAAGATTAGTATTTGGTGCCCGTATTTCATTATTAGTTGGTCTTTTTTCCGTTATTTTTGGTACCTTTTTTGGAGTGATTCTTGGAATGTTAGCTGGATTCTATAAGTGGCTAGATGGAATCATTATGCGCGTTTCGGACCTGATGTTCGCCTTTCCTGGAATTCTGCTGGCGATGCTAATCATTGCCATTTTGGGAACTAGTTTAGTCAATGTAGTAGTTGCCATTAGTATTTGGTCAGTACCTTCATGTGCCAGAATTGTCAGAGGAAGTGTATTGATTGTAAAGAAGCAAGAATACATAACGGCTATGAAATCATTAGGGGCAAGCGATTTTCGTATTATGGTAAAGCATGTTTTGCCAAACTGTACAGCACCTATTATCGTTTTTGCCACCATGCATATGGCGACAGCAATCATTTCTACAGCATCATTAAGCTTTCTAGGATTAGGGGCTCAGCCTCCTTCGCCTGAATGGGGTGCGATGATTTCAGTTGGCCAGCAATATATGTTTTCATCTCCACATATGGTGATTATTCCTGGTATTGCAATCATGTTAGCTGTTTTTGCTTTTAACGTTGTGGGAGATGCATTTCGTGACGCATTAGATCCAAATATGAATATCGATCGTTAAGTCTGTTTTCGTATTAATTTTTTATTAGAATTTTAGGTACGCAAAAATAAAGAGGTCAGGGCAGCGCTCGTAAAAACATTGAGAATGTTCTCCTTTAAATCTTTCTATAGCACCAATGTTTACGAATAGAGCCATCGATCATAAAAACTAATAACTAAAGGGAGTGTGTTCAATAATGAAGAAAACCATGGTTTTTCTAGTCGGAATATTCTTTATACTAGGGGCTGCGCTGGCTGGTTGCAGCAGTTCAACCTCAAATTCTTCCAGTTCAAAAAATATGCAGCAAACATTAACATATGCGTCTACAACAAAACCTGTAGGACTTTCTCCGATTATGACAAATGATTCAGTATCTGCTGCAATTATTACCCAAATTTATGAAACTCTGTTTGTAAAAGATCCTAAAACAATGGAAATAAAGCCTGGTTTAGCTGAATCATATGAAACTCCTGATGATACTACATGGGTTATACATTTACAAAAAAATGTTAAATTTCAGGATGGGACACCTTTTAATGCTGAAGCAGTAAAATACACATTTGACAAAATTCGCGATCCAAAGACAGCTGCACCAAGAGCATCGTTACTTCAACCTATCAAAGATATTGCGGTGAAAGACGATTATACTGTGGTCATTACAACAACAAAGCCTTATGGTCCGCTTTTAGCTGCTTTATCACATACAAACGCTTCAATTGTTAGTCCAACTGCTGATAAGAAGCAAGACTTAATGAAGGAACCTGTTGGAACAGGACCATTTAAATTAAAAGAATATGTTCCTGGTGATCATGTGACATTAGTGAAAAATAAGGATTATTGGAAAGGTGCACCAAAGCTTGATACAGTCACATTTAAAGTCGTTCCAGACGTTAATACAGAAATATCTATGTTACAGACAGGACAGGTTCAATTTATTGATGGTATTCCAGCAGAACAATGGGACAGAGTAAAAAGCTTAAAAAACGTTACGACAATTAAAGCTCCAGGCACACCGGTTTCTTACTTAGGTTTTAACATGAAAAGAGAGCCTATGAAAAACCTTGATTTTAGAAAAGCTGTTGCTTATGCAATGGATCGTCAGGCATATGTTGATCAGTTAAAGGGTCTTGGAATTGAATCGAACAGCATTATTGGACCAAAAGTATTTGGATACGATCCATCCGAAGAAAATGAAGGATATAATTACGACCCTGAAAAGGCAAAACAGCTAATCGAAAAGAATGGCTGGAAGGGTCTAAAAGTAGACATGCTTGTTGGGAATACACCGGCATATACGAAAATGGCAGAAATTGTCCAAGATCAATTAACGAAGGTTGGCTTAAACGTAAAGATTCAAACAATGGAATGGGGTACATTCTTAGATGTTAGTAAGCAAGGAAAATATGATATTACCTTCTTAGGATGGAGTAATAGTACAGGGGATGGAAGTGAGCTTTTATATCCTAACCTTCATAGTGATAATGCAGGTTCATCGAATGTTACGTATTACTCCAATCCTACTTTCGACAAGCTTGTTGAAGAGTCACGAAATACGGTCGATCAGGATAAACGAAAAGAATTTTTAAAAGAGGCAAATAAACTTGTTGTAAATGATGCTCCATGGATAGTTATGAACCATGGCGTCGTAACAGGTGCAATGGACAAATCAGTTAAAGGGCTACAAATTGATCCAACAGGTCAGTGGTCATTATATCCTGTATATAGAAAGTAGGTATCATTATGCAAGAAGCCATCTTACAGGTAAAAGATTTAACCATACAATTTAAGAGGGCTGGGGGACATCTCCCAGCTGTCCATGGCATATCTTTCTCCATTAATAAAGGTGAAACTGTCTGTATTGTAGGTGAATCAGGATGCGGTAAGAGCATTACTGCATTGTCTATCATGGGACTATTATCAGAAAATGGGCGTATCACAGATGGAAGTATTTTGTTCAATCAAAAAAACCTTACCAAAATGAAAAAGGATGAGTTAAGAAAGATTCGTGGAAATGATATTTCCATGATCTTTCAGGAACCTATGACTGCACTAAATCCGGTGTTCACGATTGGATTTCAAATAAGAGAACCACTTAGAATTCACCGTAACATGGGGAAAAAAGATGCCCATCGAGCTGGGATTGAATTATTAAAGCAAGTTGGATTATCTCTTCCCGAAAAGCGAATGAATCAATACCCTCATGAATTAAGCGGAGGGATGAGGCAAAGGGTAATGATTGCGATTGCTTTGGCATGCAGGCCACAGCTTCTTATTGCAGATGAACCAACTACTGCACTGGATGTTACCATTCAGGCTCAGATATTGGATCTTATAAATGAACTAAAGCAAAAAATCGATACAAGCGTATTAATGATTACACATGATATGGGCGTTGTCGCAGAAATAGCAGATCGTGTCATTGTTATGTATGCTGGGAATATTGTAGAGGAGGGTGATGTGGAAACCGTTTTTAATCATCCTGAACATCCATATACAAAGGGGCTTTTAGCTTCTGTTCCAAATATCGATGCAGTAGAAGAAGAGCTTGAAGCAATACCAGGTACTTTACCTGCTTTAGATGAAATAATACCTGGCTGCCGTTTTCATCCACGCTGCCCTTTAGCGATGGATATTTGCAAAAAAGAAGATCCAATTAGTTTTTCGAATGAAAAAGGTCATAAGGTTAAATGCTGGCTAGGGGAGGGAAACATCCATGACAACGAAGGCGCTTTATCAATTACGTAATGTGCAGAAGTTCTACCCGATCAAAAGTGGGCTGTTTAAGTCGAAGGAAAGTGTAAGGGCAGTAAATGGTGTAAGTCTTGATATTTATGAAGGAGAGACGATTGGGGTCGTGGGTGAATCTGGTTGTGGAAAGTCAACATTAGGACGGACCATTCTTGGCTTAGAGGACTTAACAGATGGAGAATTAATTTTTAAAGGACAGGATATCACGGGCTATAGCCGACATCAATTGAAACCACTGAAAAAAGAGATGCAGATGATTTTCCAAGATCCTTTTGCCTCTCTTAATCCGCGACAAAGGATAGGAGCAGCAATAGAAGAAGCATTTATCATTCATACAAAATTAGATTGGAAAGCACGAAGAGAAAAAGTCATTGCCTTATTACATGTAGTCGGATTAAATGAAAGCCATTATGACCGTTATCCCCATGAATTTAGTGGCGGACAAAGACAAAGGATAGGCATTGCACGGGCATTAGCTTTGAATCCATCCTTTATTGTTTGCGATGAAGCGGTTTCGGCATTAGATGTATCTGTACAGGCACAGGTTTTAAAGTTGTTAAAAAAATTGCAAGCAGATTATAAACTTACATACTTGTTTATATCGCATGATTTAGGGGTTGTGAAGTATATTAGCGACAGAGTTCTCGTCATGTATCTCGGAAATATGGTGGAATTAGCCCCAGTTAAACAATTGTATAAAGAACCAAAACATCCTTATACAAAGGCGTTATTATCTGCAATTCCAAGAGCGGATGTGAACAAAAAAAGAGAAAGAATCCATTTGGAAGGAGACATTCCAAGCCCAGCAAATCCACCAACAGGATGTCCGTTCCACACTCGCTGCCCTATTGCCAGAGAAAAATGTAAACAAGTCATACCTGAATGGAAGGAAATTGAAAAAGAACAATATACTGCATGTCACTATGCTTAATGACTGATGGAAGGACTTTCGCTAGCGCGGAGGTCTCTTTTTTTTTTTGTGTAAAAAATAGATTGTTGGTCGACCTGCTTTAACAAGTGAAATGAACCCCTCAAATTTCAACAAGCCTTTATGAGGGACGAATAACAGCACAGTGAAAGAAGATCGGTTAACATTTACATACTGGGTTGTGAGTGGGAGCTTATGAATGTTTTTTGTCGCTTATAAAATCAAATCTGTGGATAATTTTCCCAACAAATGTTTACGTCTAGTTTCAGCGCCTATCGGATTTCTATGTCTCCACCATGTTGGTAAGGGGATGAGCTCGTGTGTTTCGGTTGGTCTCGTCGAAGAATACGAAATCCGTACTCTAGAGATGCAACACCACGGGCATTTGTTCCTATGAAATAGAGGGGAATTAAGTGTGAATAAAGAACTATTCAATAAAGAGGTGAACTAATGAATCAGGAACACATCAGTGAACAGAATCAAAAAAGCTGGAGCCAATCTGCTTATCAGGCATGGGTGAATCGGCATGGAATGCCGGATGAGTATGCACAAGTGTTGAAAAAAGATCCGGTGAAAGCTGTTTCACATTATTTGCCCTATATGGGTGATGTGAAAGGGAAGAAGATTGCTAATTTACTTGGATCGAAAGGAAATAAAGCTGTATCCCTTGCATTATTAGGAGCAGATGTGACGGTAGTGGATATTTCACATGATAATCAAAAATATGCATTGGAGTTGGCAGAAGCTGCAGGGATAAAAATCAGATACATAGTTTCAGACGTATTGAAGATTTCAGAAGAAGAAAAGCTTGCTGAATTTGATTATATCTTATTAGAATTAGGCGTTTTACATTATTTTGTTGATCTTGAGCCGCTTTTCACCTTAATTTACGAAGCCTTGCAACCAGGTGGAGTACTTATTCTAAGAGACTATCATCCTTTTGCCTCAAAAGTAGTGAATTTGGGCGAAAGCGGAAATTATTTTGATCAAACGGTAATAGAAGGAGACGTTGCCTACAGCACTCTTCTATCTGAAAAGGAACGGTCTTCTTCGGAAAAAGTATTGCTTCGGCGCTGGACATTGGGGGAAATTGTTACTTCTCTTGTTCGCACTGGGCTCAAGATAGATAGATTAGAAGAAGAAGCAGGAATAAGGTGGGCATTTCCTGAAAATGCACCTATTGGTATCGAAAACAAAATTCCTGGACTGTTTACTTTGATCGCCAGTAAATAATTTCCTTGGAATGATTCCACGGTAATTTTAGGTTACGTATTATGATAAATATCACTAAATAATTTCTAGTATAAAAATGACAGAATTTCGAAATTTCATAAAGGATACATGTTTGGAAATAAAGACATGATAAAATAAGGTAACTTCTAATGAATCGAGGACACAAAATGAAGGAATGCCTAAGGATCCTAATAGGTATGATTGCTTTAGTGTTGTTTCTAATACCAGCAACGCGTTTATATAGATTTAATAAAGAATTAAGCCAGGCAAAGAAAGATAAAATGCTATCCGAACAGCTAATTGAGAATTGGTACAAAAATTTCTATACGATAATTGCCTTCATTGTCGTTGGAATGATTTTAGCGTTGTTATTTAGTTTTTTGTCTTAAAATGAAGATATATTTATTCCCTCCATGAAAAACAGATGGGGGGATTTTTTTATGTAAAAATTATTAAGTATTAACTAGCGTACAAGTTCATAAAGGTATATTCTTTTGAAGTAAATGATGGGAAAGGTAATTTTGCCATGAATGTAGAAAATAATAGCAAAAGGTGGTGTACCATGACAAACTATATTGTCTTGTTTCGAGGAATCAATGTTGGCGGCCATAATATTATTAAAATGGCAGAATTGCGATCGCTTTTTGAAACAATGGGTTTAGAAAATGTGAAGACATATATTCAAAGTGGAAATGTATTGTTTACAAGTAATCAAGAAGCAAAAACCTTAAAGGAACGAATAGAAAATGAAGTGGAAACGAAATTTGGTTTCCCGGTTTCTGTTATCATAAGGACATCGACACAGCTAGAAGAGATAATCCAGCAATGCCCGTTTTCGACAGATAATTTGTTAGAGGGAGAAAGCGTTCATGTAGCTTTTTTAGGAGAAGAACCATCACAAGAGGCTATGGATCGTTTACATCAATTTGAAACTGATGATGAGAAATGCAAATTAATAGGAAAAGAGATATATTTATTTTTCCGACAAAGTATTCGAAACTCCAAGCTAGCGATTCAGCTTCAAAAGTTAGGTGTACCGGCAACCGTTCGGAATTGGAGAACGACGTGTAAGCTTAATTCAATGGCGAAACAATAATAGATAATGGAAAGGGAGTTTGAAAGAGATGGATAAAAGACCAAAGATAAATGAATTTATACCTTACTATGAAAGATATATAAATCTTGTTCCAGAGGGAAATATTGAAGAGATTTTAGTAGAACAAGTCAGAGAAACAATGGAGCTGCTTACAGGGTTAACAGATAATCAAGCACATTTTCAATATGGCCCAGATAAATGGAGTATAAAAGAAGTCGTTGGCCATATTACAGATACCGAAAGAATTATGAGCTATCGTCTTCTTAGCGTTGCACGTGGGGAGCAAACTCCTCTTCCAGGTTATAATGATGACAGCTACGTTCAAAATGCTTCATTTAACCGATTATCCATCAAGGAGCTTCTCGAAAATCTAGAGGCTGTTCGCCATACCACCGTCCTTTTACTGAAAAGCCTAAAGGATGGAGATTGGCTGAAAGAAGGAAATGCCAATGGAGGCGCTGTAACTGTTCGGGCTCTTGCTTGGATTATTGCAGGACACGAGCTACACCACCGCAATTTACTGAAGGATAGATATATGGTATCGATATAAGGTGCCGATATGGTGCCTGTCACCATCAGTGGACAAAATGCTGTTTTGTGCGCTTCAAGTGGACAGTAGGAATTTTTTTTATCAAAAATAGAAATCTGGCAGATTTTAAAACTATGAGTGAAAGGTGCCATAGTGTGAATGAAAGGAGTGACAACTATTTTGAACAATGGAATTGTTTTAGTTGTTAGTGTATCGATAGTAAAAGATGATAAAGTCCTTATGATTCAGGAAAAAATGCAAAAGGCTTATAAACAATGGGGATTTCCTTCTGGCCGAATAGAATCTGGAGAGGACATATTGCAAGCGGCATGTAGAGAAGTGAAGGAAGAAACAGGATATGATGTCAAGCTAACAGCCACAACAGGAGTATACAATTTTATTAGTTCCCTCAATAATCAAGTTATTATGTTTCATTTTATAGGAGAAGTGACAGGAGGATACCTTTCTTTAAGTGAAGCGGAAATATTAGATGCTAAATGGGTGACATTAGCAGACTTAAAAAAATTCGATCCTGATGAAATAAGAGACTACAATGTCATAATGCAAATCGTCAATCAACTTGAGAAAGATGAAATCCATCCAATCAGCCTATTCAAAAAGCAATTATAGAGTGCCAGGCACCGAGTGAAATTCGCACTTGAAATTTCACTACCCGTGGACATTTGGCTTTTTTTGTCTACCTGGGATGGTCATTTTGGATGCCAGCTCTCAATTATTGGCATTAAATTTTTTTTATGCCTAAAATAGAGGAGATGAATAAGCGCTAGAGAAAAGAGGTAGTTGATTTGGACAATAAGATTCAAAAGAGAGAAATTCGTTTAGTTGCTTTAGATATGGATGGAACCCTATTAAACAATAAACATGAAATCTCACAAGTGAACCGAAATGCAATTACAGAAGCGAAAGAAAAAGGTATACATATTGTACTAAGTACAGGGCGTCCCTTTCGGCATGTGGAAGAGTATGCTCGTTCTCTCCAATTGAATTCTTTCATCATCACTGAAAATGGCGGTGAAATTTGGGATTCAAACGGAAGTTTATTGGAAAGAACTTTCCTCCAAGTGGAACAAATCAAAATGTTGTGGGACTTGAAGCAAAAACATAACACCAAGTTTTGGGCGCATACAGTAGAAAAAATATTTATAGATGAATTTCCTGAAGAAGGAGCGTTGTCCGAGTATCAATGGCTAAAGTTTGGCTTTGATGTGGAGGATGATGATGCCCGCAATACCATTTCACAAGAATTGAACAAGCATCAGCTGCAGGTGACGAATTCTAGTCTAACGAATCTTGAAGTGAATCCATTTGGAGTTAGTAAAGCGTACGCACTTGAAAAGGTGTGTAAGCACATAGGAATTACGATGCAGAATGCAATGGCTATGGGAGACAGTCTAAATGATATTGCGATGATCCAAAGCGCAGGTCTAGGCGTAGCTATGGGAAATGCACAAGAAGCTGTGAAAGAAGCAGCAAATTGGGTAACTAGCACAAATGAAGAGGACGGAGTTGCTAAAGCAATTTTGCAATGGGTTCTTTAAAAAATACGAGGAACAAAGCGAAGATGATGTAAATATATTGCCGTACCAACGAAAGATATACAGGAAGGGATGTGTAAAAATGGTAGAAGGTTATGTTTCTGTAACTGGAGGAAAAATTTTTTATAAAAAAGTAGGAGATGGTGATAAAACTCCAGTGATTGTTTTACACGGAGGACCTGGCGGGACACATGTTCCATTCTTCAAACTTGAGGCGCTTGGAAGTGAACGACCAGTGATTTTCTACGATCAGCTCGGCTCTGGAAGATCAGATCACCCTGATGATCTTTCTTTATGGCATCTCGACCGATTTGTGGAAGAATTAGGGCAAATAAGAGAAGCCCTTGGGCTTTCGCAATTACATATTTTAGGGCATTCATGGGGGACTATGCTTGCTGCGAGTTATTTATTGACAAAGCCTGAAGGGGTAAAAAGCGTGATATTCTCCAGCCCATGCTTAAGTGCACCACAGTGGGAGCGAGATCAAGAAATACACTTAAAACAGCTTCCACAGGACGTACAAGATACAATAGCAACGCATGAAAGTGGAGGGACAACCGATTCTGCGGAATATAAAAAGGTAATAAAGGAATTTAATAAGCGTTTTGTATTCCGTCTAGAGTCAAAGCCAAAAGAAGCGGAATCGGAATATGCGAAATCCAATGATGTGGTATACAACACTATGTGGGGACCTTCTGAATTTTGTACAACCGGAAATCTAAAAAGCTTCGATGTAACCGAACGATTGAAAGAAATTCAAATCCCAGCGTTATTTACATGTGGACGATACGATGAAGCTGCTCCAAGCACAGTAGAGGCACAGAGTCGTAAACTCCCAGGAGCGAAATTCCATGTATATGAAAATAGCGCACACTATGCCTACTTAGAAGAACCGGAAGAATATATCCGAGTCGTAAGCGAATTCCTAGCTAGCGCGGATTAATAGTGCTGTTTTTGGTGCCTGACACTTGAGTGTCAGGCACCAAAATTTTAAAAATAGTAAGTATTACTAGAACTATTTGAGACTCCCACGGCTAAAGCCACTAACCCCTACCAGAAGCTCCAATACATCATTCTATCTCAAGCCTAAAAATGAATGAACTTTACAATCTCGAATTAGAGAGGGAAATTATCATACGAGGCAATGCTGTCAAAATCCGATAAATTATGTACACTCAACAAGGACCAATCATCGATTGGTCCTTGTTGAGTGCCAGAAACCCTAACGGAAGGTGTAGACTTTGGTCCAGTGGGAGCCGCCGTCTGAGGTGGTGTACATGGTGCTTGGTTTTGTGTTTTCGGTTGTGATCCACCAGCCATGATCTGCATCGGCTATGGCAAGGTAAGCATCACCATATCCTTTGAAGGCTGCATTGCTATTTTCCCATGTTTTTCCGCCATCTTTTGTCCATCCAATGGTATTTGGATTTTCACATGCTTGACATGATCCGCCCATGAAGGCAACCTGTGGACTCACAACATAAAGTGGGCCAGGTTTTGTTCCGTTATTTTTTGGTCCTTTTGTATAATCTGAACTAAATCCTGGAGCAGGTCCTCCGCCAGCGGTTGAGTTGGCAATTACAGTTTTCCACGAATTACCGCCATCTTTAGTATGGAAAACAGAGTAGGAAGTTTGTGTCATTCCACTACTACCAATGCATTCAACCCAAGCATCTTTAGTTCCTGCAGATCGAATAGTTGTGTCCACTAATGATGATTCTAACTTTTTCGTTAGAACTACATTCCAGTTTTTTCCACCATCCGTTGTGTTTTCAACATATAAAACGTTATTGCTTTGCGTAGTTGCCCATCCGTTTTGTAAATCATGAAAATATGCCTGCCCTACCATGTTTGTTGGAGTAGAAATCGAATGCCATGTTCTCCCGCCATCCGTTGAATAGGCACTACCACTTAGAGCAACGCTGTTTGAAGCAAAATGAAGATACCCTTTATTAGGGGTAGTTCCAATCAATGACCAGTGCCCGCCGCCATCACTCGATTGTAATAATCTTAGACTATTTCCACCTTGGTTAATGGTAGCCCACACTTCATCCTTATTTAATGCAAAAATTTGTTGAACAGTTCCAATTCCTTGATAATCTACATCCCAATTTTTCCCACCATTAGTTGTTTTCGCAATCCAGCCATTTCCCCCGACCCATCCAATAAGAGGGTCAGCTAGTCTTACCGCTGTTACAGCACTCATGTTGACATTTTTGCTTGAAGTAGAAGCATTAGTAGGAGGTGTAACTTTATTTGAAGAATTAGAACCGGTTTTTCCTGTATTATCCTTTGTTTTTGTTGATTTATTTTTTTGGCCTGATTTTTGATTTGTACCTGATGATTGTTGTTGTGAGTTACCTTTATCTGCTATCGAAACATCACTAGTTTGGTTCGTTTTTTTGTCTAGTTCTGATTCACATCCGGCAAGAACGAGAGAAAGTCCCAATCCTAATGCCATGAATATAGACCCTTTTTTATATTTAATCATGCAATGATCCCCCAATTTTCATAAATGGATTCCCCTTGAAAAATTTTGATACATATTAGACGAATCCTTTTCAAAAGTGTTACAGTTTTGAATGCCTATTTTTATATAAAAAATATTAATGTTCATGTTAAGTTTGTATCAATTAATAGAAAAAGTCAGGAACTTCATTATATGCCAATTCACTTTTATGGTATTCCACCATTTGAAATTCCTTGTACTAAAATAACATATATGCGGTAAATAATCCATTTGATGGACATACTATATAAAATAACGATTCGACTTGTGTGGTTATTTCAGCCAAGGAAATTGGATTATTAGGGCTTTTACTAGCCTTTGTCTTGATCTGTTAAGGCAAGATAAAAAGTATGTTTATGGGGTGGATGAAATGCGGGAGATTATTAAATTTGCAGATTTTTGTTGGGATGGAATGACGTTAAAGCATATTTCACATAGGGGAATTGTGATTCCTTATTTGCTATTTATAATAATGGGAGTCATTTTTGAGCTTTTTTTATTTGTCTTAGTGATTATATCTTCAGTATTATTTTACACTTTTGGATATTACCCTAATATATCTTATTTTACCTGTATTGGAATTTTAATAGTTTTATTTATATTAACATTAATGATTCTCCTATCGATAAAAAATAAAGTAAGATTGTCATCGTAGTAGTTGGGTTTGTATTAAGGCATCAAAAGTAAAATCGCATCTTAATTTAAAGGTTTTATGGATGAAAACTGCCCAAACTATTATGTAAACGTTTGAAAAAAAACGAGAAGATTAATAAAGCCAGGTTGAAAAAGCACCTTGATTTATGCTTGATTTTCATATTCTCTTTCAAATATCTCATGCCTTAAAAAGTTAGGATACCTAAATCATCTTCTGCCAATTGACCTTATTCGGTCTTGAAACCGTGAATTCAGAACGATCACCACTTTCGAACTCGAATGTAACATTACTAGTACTGCGTAAAATTTGATTGTCAGGGCGACTTACATTTATCGGTGTAAATCGCTCTTTTTTTTGTGACTGAAAACAACGTTTATAAATACAACAAAAATATCCCCATTGTCCTTTATGTCACCACTTTTCTGTCTCTAGATAGGATGTATGATGGATAGAAATGAAAGGTATCAATGGTATTTCCCTCCCGATGCCGCTTTTAAATATTCATGCTTTACGCTTTGTTTTTACTTTCATAATGAGACATAACAATACGAACAGAATGGGGATATAAATGTGATCTAGGATAAATCCCAAATTATTTATGATCTCATTCAAAATAGTTATATGTGACTTTGTTTTTAGAAAAATACATCCAAATAAAACAAATAAACTTAGTATAAATACGCCATATTTCATCTTTAATTTAGTAGTTCTTTTCAATAGCCTGCTTGCACACCAAAGTGATAAACAAACACTTGGTAGGATAATAAAACACCAGTTGGCGACTCCGATATATTCAAAACGTTCGACAACAGGTAACTTCACAATTTTATAAAGTGTTAATGTTGGCCAAATTTCCCTATTTAATTCATCTTGCGCAAAATAAGCAAATGTAAGAAACGCTGTGAATAAATATATGATGGTCGTAAAGATTAAAGCAAGTTGTCCCCATTTCTTAGATTTTGTTGAGCTCTTAATAAAAGTATAGTAAATTAAGATTGTTTCGTACCCTGTGATAGAAAATGACATGTTTTCAGATGCTTTCAGAACATCGTTAAAAGAATGATTAAATAGTGGAAAAAAGTGCCGGAAATCAGAAAAGGGAATGGTATAACCTTGTAAATATATGATATAGAACGTTAGGGCAATTGAAAAAAAAGCGATTCCAACAATCGTTCGTATCCCACCAAAAATAATATAGATACATAATAAAAGATAACTGACAGTAAACCAAAAGGTGCTTAAATCAGGAAACATCCATACTTGAACGATTTCAATATAATTCCTTAGGATGGTTATCGCATACCATAAATAATAAATAGCAAGGAGTAAATTGAAAAGACCCCCTACCCATTTCCCGAAAACAGCCCAATGAATATCACAAACATCACCCTTTACCATTTCTGCTTGTTTAAATATGAACCACATAATAATATTCGCTGTCACCCCTGCGAAGATAACAGCCTGCCAACTATCATATCCTGCAAACAAAGAAGTATATTTCTGAAAACCACTAATTGCTGATCCAAGTTGCATCATTACAACTAGAAAAAACACAAAAAAAGGTGAGAACTTTAGCGCTTCAGGAATTGTTTGTTGCTGCATCCGGGCTACCTCCGACGGTAAATTCATTGATACATGAAAAATAGTTTTACCAATTCTAGAAAAAATATGAATGGAAGATGTATAGGATAAAACGAAATCACCTTTTTATATTAATTGGGAAAAATGCTATAATAAGTTTTCATGATGAAAAATAAGGATGTGATCGTTTGATTAAAATAGAAATTCCAAAACCAGATGTAGTCGTTACAAAGCAAAAACAAGCAGGTGATGCTAAAGATCCAGTTATCTGCACTCAATATGGATTCACGGATTTCCGATTGATTCCCAGAGATAAAGGCGGCATGATTTTGTTCTACAACAAGGCTGGAGAATTACTGTTTGTAGGAAAAGCAAGAAAACTACGCCAACGGGTAACCAAGCACTTCGAGGATAATGTTTCACCAATAAAGAACCATCGCGATGAAATTCACAAAATTACGGTTCTATTTGTAGAAGATCCAACCGAACGAGAAATATATGAAACATACATCATTAACAAGCTTCAAGCGAAATATAATGTGGATAAGGTGTTTTTTAAATAATGAATAGGAAGTAACCCTCTTGGTTTTGGGTTGCTTTTTTATTTTGTGTGGGTAGTAGTTGTTTGGCAGATTTTGAATGGGATTTGGTAAGATGCACTGGGTCACATTAAAAATCGAATAGGGCGTGCAAAATGCTGGTGAAGGGAACAATGAACGATTGAAGTCACATAGAATCTGAAAAGGGTCACAATGATCAGTATTGGGGTCACATAGAAAATGGTTTGGGTAGCGAAAAATGCAGGTGGAGGGAACAATAAACGATTGAGGGCACATAGAATATGAAATGGGTCACAATGATTAGGATTGAGGTCACATAAAAAATGGTTTGGGTAGCGAAAAATGCTGGAGGAGGGAACAATGAACGATTGAGGGCACATAGAATCCGAACCGGGTCACAATGATCAGGAATGGGGTCACATAAAAAGTAGTTTGGGTAGCGAAGAATGCTGGAGAAGGAGCAATAAACAAGTAAGGGCACATA